>NZ_JAHWCO010000170.1:0-1779 GCF_020054415.1 Candidatus Symbiopectobacterium sp.
ACAAGCATTTTCCGCCAAACCAAGTATGGCAAAACAGCACGATTCCCTATTATTCAACAAAGCCCAGCAATAGTAAAACTTTTCGCCAAACGCGCCGCCACTTCAGCACTAATGGAAACCTGATTTTCTAAGGCAACCGCTTTGATTTGCTCTTTCAACTCTTGAGGGATCTTTAAGGATAAACTGGATATCTCACTCATTTTCTTACCTTTCTTTAAGAGATAAAAGGGCACTGTATGTTAGTCGTATGATAAAGTCTAGCATGACACAAAAATTTAATATTTCCGTCATGAAAAAGACACCACGCTATGCAGGCTCAATCAGTTACCTATTTCGACACCGCTGTGTGGTAGTCATCATACACAGCGCAATCATAGGAACATCGCAGGGCTGCAACGGCTTTGTTGAATAAATAGTTTTTATGCTGGCAGTCCAGTGAAACGACGGATCCTCGCAACGCAAAATCATGCAGTTAGGCATCATGAGAAAACTGTACAGCTGAGGGCACAAGCATTTTCTACCAAAACTGGCTTGGCAAAACAGCATGACTCACTATTATTCAACAAAGCCGGCTGCAACCTGAATTATTTCGAAAATAGATGACAATAATAATTATTGGTAAACCAATTATTTTACTTACAATGGAGAGAAGGTAAATGACTTGCGATCAGTGCCACAACACCAAACTTAACGCGTTGATTATAATATATTAACACATTAGAATAACGCGCCGCCACGAAAAGGAACCTGCTGTGTCACACCACGCCATCTGGGAATTTATCAAGCATGCCTACTTGTTGGGTGCCGTCATTGCGATGGTGATAACGTTTTTGCTGAGCCGAGATAAATCCCTGTTGATGCGTTTTCTGGCCTCAGCACTGATCGGGCTGACCTGGCCACTCAGCTTTCCACTGGTATTACTGTTTTCACTGCTGTAGCGGCGCGTCCTGACGGACAACGCCACACAACAACAAAACGCTATCTGACGACCAGTACTGTCGTCGTTGCATGACGAACGATGGCCGCAGCATTAGAACCGAGCAGATAGGTTTTAACATTGGGTCTGCGTGAGCCGACCACGATCAAATCCGCACCAATCTCTTGCGCTAATTGCAACGTCTCGTCGCGTGGTGATCCAAAGCTTACGCTATAGTGCACACGCTCAGCCGGAAGACCGGTCTTTGCCACCAGCGCTTTAAGCACCTCGTTTGCTTTGACCACTGCTTGGTTCTCAAACTCCTTAATACCAAATGAGTAGGCAGACATGAAGGCTGAGGCATCGGGCAAGGCATGAAACAAGTGAAGCGTGGCATCCGACGCCTTTGCCAACTGTACTGCATGCTGCAAGGCGTTTTGCGTTAATCCTTCTTCTTCCAGATCGATAGGGACCAGTATCATCGTATACATAGCAGCTCCTTATTGCAGATTCCCGCTTAAGAAAGGCATATCCCACCTCCGTATGATGTAAAATAACGCGTTATAAATCTGTGAAGTAGGTTTTATACGGACGATCATTTCTTACGTTTGTCTCGCTCTGCATTTCGACAACGTTTTGCTCTCGGGCCGAAAAAGTTGAATTATCTGAATCAAAAGTGCTTCAATGTCATCAAGCAACATGCTGGATCCTGTACACGAGATTGTGTAATTGCCTGATTTTGATATGTTCAATCCAACATCAAAAGCAGGTTACTTTATGGACGAAAAACAGTTACAGGCTCTGGCTAACGAGCTGGCCAAAAATCTCAAAACCCCTGACGATCTCAACCAGTTTGATCGCCT
>NZ_JAHWCO010000324.1:0-10242 GCF_020054415.1 Candidatus Symbiopectobacterium sp.
CAT
This sequence comes from Candidatus Symbiopectobacterium sp., assembly GCF_020054415.1. Taxonomy (NCBI): domain Bacteria; kingdom Pseudomonadati; phylum Pseudomonadota; class Gammaproteobacteria; order Enterobacterales; family Enterobacteriaceae; genus Symbiopectobacterium; species Candidatus Symbiopectobacterium sp. The sequence continues at coordinate 4 of NZ_JAHWCO010000324.1, forward strand.
GATTTTACGTTGCGAGGATCCGTCGTTTCACTGGGCTGCCAGCATAAAATCTATTTATTCAACAAAGCCGATATTATGCTGCGTAGCCATAAAGGCTGCGGATTCCCTTGACGTAAAATCAGTATGTTAAATCCAGAGCGTGGTGATGCATCCCGGAGCGATCAGCATTTTAATCCAAAACAGGCGTGTCATAACAGCATTATTCCCTATTATTCAATAAATCCAGCAAAATCATGCAGTTAGTCATCATGAGAAAGCTGTACACCTGAGGGGACAAGCATTTTCTACCAAAACTGGCTTGGTAAAACAGCATGAATCACTATTATTCAACAAAGCCACTCAAAGGGTGCATACGTCGGGTCGGTGCCGATTTTGAGATTCTTGGGAACATCGGCCAGCGCGCCTCCCGCAGCAATAACTAAGGCCAACGGCAGAATTCTGAATAATTTTTTCATTTCGCAACCCTTATCTTGATGGAATCATGATCAAAAAGAATGAATATCACTAAGCGTAAAGATGCGGTCAGACGCCTGCGCGCTCTTGCGCGAAAGGGATGCCAGCGCCGCCAGTCTCATCAGCAGAAACCACGCAAAATCCACGCCATAGTTGCAACATAATGCGGATAAATCCGAAATCTGCCGCAGGCGCGTAGTGATAGGGGCACCCTGATGAGGGTGATGATGAGTGTGTTGATCAGGAAAGAGACGGCGCGCTTCCCCGGCAACATTTTGGTGCAAATCAATCAACATTTGCACCATAACAACGCATCATCGCTTAAGTGTAGTGCAAACCTTGCGCAGACAGGCAAGAAAGCGAGGGAAAAGATGAGAGGAATTGCACCTGATTGGTGTGTTTTTACGGTTGGGCGGCGTTAACTGCCCTGCCAGCGTGTGAACAGCGCTTCAGGCAACGCAATATCAAACTGATCGAGTACACGGTTGACCGTATGATCCACCACTTCTTGCAAGGTTTGCGGACGGTGATAAAACGCGGGAACGGGCGGCATGATCACTGCTCCCATTTCTGCTGCTGCCGTCATCAGGCGCAGGTGCCCGAGGTGCAACGGGGTTTCACGCACGCACAACACTAACGGACGACGCTCTTTTAATATTACGTCTGCGGCACGAATCAATAGGTTATCACTGTAGCTGTGCACAATCCCTGAAAGGGTTTTGATGGAACAGGGGAGAATTACCATTCCCGCGGTACGAAATGAACCGGACGACAGCGAGGCCGCAATGTCACGACTGTCATGCACCACGTCCGCCAATGCCTGCACATCGCGTACGCTGAAATCACTCTCCAGCGTCAGCGTTTGTCGGGCAGCCGGGCTCATGATCAAATGGGTTTCCACGTCGTCCAACGGTTGTAACACCTGTAACAGGCGCACGCCATAAACCGTGCCGCTGGCACCGGAAAGTCCAATGATGAGTCGTTTCATGCCAAACCTCGAGATGCTGCTGTGCAAAAAGGATTACGGGCAGACTTTGCCTTATCCCCGCTCAATAAGCAACAAAGGGAGGCGCTTACGCACCTCCCTTTGTTGCTAACAAGTCAGTCATTTCCACGCAGGTAGGAATCTCTTACAGAAGGAACCTGTTTCTTCGCACAGAGATCCCCAGCTTTCTCCTTGAATGACATCAGCCTTCGTTATGCAGCTCCAGATCTTCGACTTCGTTCTGGCTGCGCAGCGCTTTGGCATCGTCATTACGCAATCCTTCCAGATAGTCGAGATAACCTTGATCGACATCTTTGGTCACGTAGACACCGTTAAATACCGAGCATTCAAATTGCACGATATCCGGGTTTTCTTCCCGCGCGGCAGCGATCAGATCGTCGAGATCCTGGAAAATCAGGGCGTCGGCACCAATAATCTGGCGAATCTCTTCCACTTCGCGACCGTGGGCAATCAGCTCATTGGCGCTCGGCATATCAATGCCATACACGTTGGGGAAACGAATTTCCGGCGCGGCTGAGGCCAGATAGACGCGGCGCGCACCCGCTTCACGCGCCATCTCGACAATTTGCTCCGAAGTGGTGCCGCGCACGATGGAGTCATCCACCAATAGCACGTTTTTGTCACGAAACTCGGCGCGGTTGGCGTTCAGTTTGCGGCGCACCGAGTTTTTACGCTGTTCCTGACCCGGCATGATAAAGGTACGGCCAACATAGCGGTTTTTCACAAAGCCCTGGCTGTACGGCTTATCGATAATGCGCGCAATCTCCAAAGCGATATCGCAGGAGGTTTCCGGGATAGGAATTACCACATCGATATCCAGATCTTCCCACACGCGGGCAATCTTCTCGCCCAGCTTTTGGCCCATGCGCACGCGGGCGCTGTAGACCGAAATTTTGTCGATAAAAGAGTCTGGGCGAGCAAAATAGACATACTCGAACAGGCATGGATTGCTTTTCGGGTTCTCGGCGCATTGGCGCGTAAACAATTGCCCTTTCTCAGTGATGTAAACCGCCTCTCCCGGCGCTACGTCACGCAAGAACTCAAAGCCAAGGGTATCAAGCGCCACGCTTTCCGAGGCCACCATATACTCGATGCGGCCATCTGCCAGTTCGCGCTTGCCAATCACCAACGGACGGATACCGTTTGGATCGCGGAAAGCGAACAAACCGTGCCCGATGATCATCCCAACGCACGCATAGGCACCGCGAATCATTTTATGAGTGGCGGCAACGGCAGCAAACACGTTGTCGGCATCCAGCGGGTAGTGTTGGAAACGATCCAACTCGCAGGCAAAGATATTGAGCAGGATCTCGGAATCAGAGGTGGTGTTAACGTGGCGACGCCCTTGCTCAAACAGCTGTTTGCGCAGTTCATGAGCGTTGGTCAGGTTACCGTTGTGCGCCAGCGTGATGCCAAACGGGGAATTGACATAAAACGGCTGGGCCTCCGATGCGCTGGAGCTGCCCGCGGTAGGATAACGCACATGCCCCACGCCCATATTGCCTTGCAGGCGCTGCATGTGGCGCGCCTCGAATACGTCCTTCACCAGGCCGTTCGCCTTACGCAGGCGGAAGCAGTTCATGGGGTCGATGGTGACGATGCCTGCGGCATCTTGTCCACGGTGCTGTAACACCGTTAACGCGTCATAAATCGACTGGTTTACCGGTGTAAAACCGGCGATACCTACAATACCGCACATGTTGTCTTTTCCTCATCAGCGCTACCGCAGCTCTATGTGCTGCGGCAAGAAACTTGACGTGCTTTGCAGGTAGTCGAAAAACCACCTGATGATATAGCTAAACTGCGGGATAAGCTGAGACCGTTTCCAGTCGTCGCTTTGTGAAAAACCGGTAAAGGTATCCAAAAAGAACAGCAATGCAGAGACAATCAACACACCGCGCAATGCACCAAAGCAAATGCCCAGTACTCTATCGGTGCCTGAAAGCCCGGTTCGTTCAACCAGTGAACCAATCACATAGTTGACGATAGCTCCCACAATCAATGTCGCAATAAACAGAATGGCGATAGTAACCCCGTTGCGCACCAGCTCGTCTTCAAAACGCGTGAAATAGACCGACAGGTATGGGCAATAATGGATGGCAACAAAGAATGCACTGCCCCAGGTGATCAGCGAAAGCGCCTCACGAACAAAGCCCCGGATCAAACTGACCAGCGCTGAGAAACCAATAATGCCAATGATGACGTAATCAACCCAAACCATGAATTCTCTCACTCACGAACGATGCCAACACAATCTCTCTCACACCAGCAGTCATTACCGCCAGTTCAAGAGAGCGTAGCGCCGATCATCATCCTGTTCGCGGCGCATTCTAACAGAAAAAGAAAACGTTTGCGTAGCCTATTTCCCAACGATTTCACCGATAGGTGAATTTGCTGGAGGTGTACTGACAAAGTCACTTTTTTTCCTCGTCATCCTCCGCGTAGGCGGAGGATCTCCCGCAGAAGCAGACGTGACTTCTGCAAAAGATTCCCGCCTGCACGGAAATGACGCGGTGGGCGAGGATGACCATTTTAGTCGACTTTCCCAACAACATCAGCGGAATTAGCCCTCTGGCAACCCTTAACGTGCGCTGTAGTTCCTGACCTGCCCAGTCAGCCCACTCAGATGTTGCAGTTCGCCGAGGGCAGACTGTAATTTCTGTTTTGAAGCATCCGGCCCGACGTAAATGCGGGTTATTTCCCCCGCGACGGGTGTCGACGGCACCGTATAGGCGCGGTATCCCGACAGGCGCAGCTTGGCAACAATTTCATTCACCTTATCCGCATTTTTCAGTGCGCCCAGTTGCACCACGTAAGCTTGTACCGCGGGCGCGGCTTCCTGCTTCACTTCCGGTTGCGCTGCCGGCGGCGGTGTAGGAATTGCCGGCTTGTTTTCCGGTTTCGGCTCAGCTTTCACTTCCGGTTTAATTTCTGGCTTCGCCTTGGGTTTGGTTTCCGGCTTCACGTCCACTTTAGGGGGTACCGGGCGCGCCGCCACAGCGGTCGAGGCAATTTCTATCGGTGCGTAAGGCGACGGTGGCGTACTGCTCGGCGGTACCTGCATAGTGCCATCATCCTCAGGTGCGGTCACACCGCCCAGAGCCGGTTGTCCTTGCATCGCCTGCTGTGCCCCTTCCGGCGGCTGACTGGGCAACAACTGATTCAGTGAAGGCAGCGATTCGGCTTCCGTACTGTCACCCTGCTTTGGCACCAGCGGGATCGCGGCAAACTCATCTTCGTAATGTTTCTTTTTGCCGTCCAGCAGCGCTGGCAGCACAATAACGCCCAACGCCACCAGAATAATGGTGCCGACCAGACGGTTTTGAAACTTACTTGCCATTCGACCCCCTCTCCTCCTGCGCTTCCATCACATGCGCTACCGTATGAAAAGATCCGCACACCACGACGGTATCCTGCGTATCTGCATCTTGCATCGCCTGATGCCAGGCGGTCGCGACACCGTTAAACGACCGGCATCGCTCCAGGTGGGCCGCTATCAACTCAACGCTGGCACCACGTGGCCCCTCCAACGGGGCGCAATACCATTCATCCACCACGGGCTTGAGGTGCGCCAGCGTACCGGGAATATCTTTATCGTCCAGCATACCAATCACCGCACGTACTTTGCCCGTTTTTGGCAACTGCGCCAATCGCCCGGCCAGATAGGCTGCTGCATGGGGATTATGTGCGACATCCAGAATCAGTTTCGGCTGTTCACTCACCGTTTGGAACCTGCCCGGTAACGCCGCGCGACGCAACCCCTGTTCGACAGCAGCCAGATAGACATCAATCGGCCCCTGGCGCAGCGCGGCCAGCGCCGTAGCAGCATTGGGCAACGGTACGTTCGGCAGGGGCAGCGTCATGCGCTCTCCGTAAGCCGATTGCCAATACCAGCCGTCGCCTTCCAGCGCAAAATGCCAATCACGATCACGCCTGAACAACAATGCCCCTTTCTCTTCGGCCACAGCAGCAATAGAGGCGGGCATATCCGGCTCACCCACCACGGCAGGAGTATTACCGCGGAAGATACCGGCCTTTTCGCGACCAATACTTTCGCGGTCATGCCCTAACCAGTCAGTATGATCGAGCGCAATACTGGTCACCACCGCCACGTCAGCATCCACAATATTGGTGGCATCCAGACGCCCACCTAACCCGACTTCCAGAATCACCACATCCAGATTTGCCTGCCTGAACAGATGCAGTGCCGCAAGGGTGCCAAACTCGAAATAGGTCAATGAGACATCGCCACGCCCTGCCTCGATCTCTGCAAACGCCTTAGTGTGCTCGCTTTCCGGCAATTCCTGGCCTTGGATGCGCACACGCTCGGTATAACGCAACAGATGGGGAGAACTGTAAACACCGACACGTAAACCCGCCGCCATCAAAATGGCTTCCAGCGTACAACAGGTAGTGCCTTTTCCGTTGGTACCCGCGACGGTAAACACCGTTGGGGCCGGACGCAGCAGGTGAAGACGGTCGGCAACCTGTTTAACACGCGTCAATACCATGTCAATGGCAGTGGTGTGCAGGTGCTCCAGATAATGAAGCCACGCGGCCAAAGGCGACGTGGCTTGGGGAATGAGAAGATTTTCCATGAGTCCCGTTCACTGGCTTACGGTTCATTGATACAGGGTGCACAGAACGGCCTAAGCACAATCCTGCTGCACCCTGTTCACGTGTCACTTATTGCGCATCATCCTGCGGTTCAGTGGTCACTTCCGGCGGACGAACCTCAGCGGTGTCCGCCGGCTCGGGGTGGTTGGTCAGCCGAGACAGTATGCTGGCTAACTTAAAGCGCATTTCCGGGCGGCGCACGATCATGTCAATCGCCCCTTTTTCCAGCAGGAATTCACTGCGTTGGAAACCTGGCGGCAATTTTTCACGTACCGTCTGTTCGATAACGCGCGGACCGGCAAAACCGATCAGCGCTTTCGGTTCAGCAATATTCAAATCGCCGAGCATCGCCAGACTGGCGGCAACACCGCCCATGGTCGGGTCGGTCAACACCGAAATATAGGGCAGACCGCGCTCGCGCATTTTTGCCAACGCTGCGCTGGTTTTCGCCATTTGCATCAGCGACATCAGCGCTTCTTGCATACGCGCACCGCCGCTGGCGGAGAAACACACCAGCGGACAGCCATCTTCCAACGCCTGCTCAACCGCACGCACAAAACGCGCGCCGACCACAGAGGCCATGGAACCGCCCATAAAGGCAAACTCAAAGGAAGCAGCAACCACCGGCATGCCATACAACGTGCCTTTCATCACCACCAACGCGTCTTTTTCGTCAGACTGCTTTTGTGCAGCAACCAGACGATCTTTGTATTTCTTCGAGTCTTTGAACTTCAGCGCATCCTTGGGCTCCAGCTCACTACCCAGTTCAACCACGCTGTCCTTATCCAGAAACGCATTCAAGTGCGTACGGGCAGAAAGTCGCATGTGGTGGTCGCACTTGGGACACACCTCAAGGTTACGCTCCAATTCAGCGCGATAAAGCATCTGACCACAACTGTCACATTTGGTCCATACCCCTTCAGGAATATTGGCCTTGCGGGTCGGTGTAATGTTGCTCTTGTTAAGAATTCGTTCAATCCAGCTCATTGATAACCTTTCTGCTTGAACCTGGCCGTGGCCAGTCCGCTCTTCCCCGTCACTACGCCCGTTTACCGCAGCCTGAACCGGTGTTTACACCCGAATTGCAAGGCACCGATAGCGCAGGTCGTCATCAGGGGCAGACCATAAATGCCGCTCATTAAACCATAACACTCCGGGACTGTGGATAGAAAACTGGTCAAACCGGAGCGATTACCGCGTTTATTCTTGTGAACCCGACGCGCTCTTCACCCGGGCCGCCGCTCGTCTATGCCGCCAGATTTCAATGATCCCTGGCAAAATAGAGATAAAAATAATCGCGACAATCAATAAGTTCAAGTTTTCTTGCACAATCGGCAGGTAGCCGAACAGGTAACCTGCGTAGGTAAACAGTAATACCCACAGTAATGCTCCTACCACATTATAGAGAGCAAAATGGCGGTAGCGCATATGCCCCATACCGGCGACAAACGGCGCGAATGTTCTCACAATCGGTACGAAGCGCGCCAGAATAATCGTTTTACCGCCGTGACGGGCATAAAATTGATGCGTTTTATCCAGATAACTGCGGCGAAAAATTTTCGAATCTGGGTTATTGAACAGCTTTTCCCCGAACAAACGCCCGATGGTGTAATTGACCGCATCCCCCAGTATGGCCGCCACAACCATCAGCGCCACCATGGTGTGCACATCCAGATCGTTAGTGTGCAACGCCGCCAGCGCGCCAGCGACAAACAACAGGGAATCCCCCGGCAGAAATGGCGTCACCACCAGACCTGTTTCGCAAAACAGGATTAAAAACAGAATGGCATAAATCCAGACACCGTATTGCGCAACCAGTTCCGCAAGGTGAACGTCAATATGCAGAATAAAATCGATGATAAAGCGTATAAACGCGACAAGTTCCATCATGTGCATGTTTCACGGCGCAATGCCGTGAGAATCCTCTCGTGTTTAGAGTGGTGCGATACAACCGCCTGCCACTGGTCAATCTTCCAGAAACAGCGGGCCCATTGGCGCAACGGGCAGTTCGAAACGTGCCGGATAATCTACTGCTACCAGATAAAGACCGTCGGCGCGCGCCGTGGCGGCAGTCAGCATGCGATCTTTAGCCGCCAGCAGTTCGGCTATCCAGGATTCAGGCTGATTACCACATCCCACTTCCATCAGGCTACCAACGATATTGCGCACCATATGATGAACAAACGCATTGGCTTTAATATCTACCACGATGTAAGCGCCATGACGCGTAACCTTTAAATGATTTACATTGCGCCACGGCGTGCGCGATTGGCATTGCACGGTGCGAAACGAGGTAAAATCATTCTCACCCAGTAGGCTTTGCCCTGCGCGTTCCATGCGCGCCGCATCCAACGGGAAGTGGAACTGCGTTACGCCACGCGCCAGTACCGCCGGGCGCAGGCGATGATTATAGATAAGGTACCGATAGCGACGTGCCGTGGCGCTGAAACGCGCATGAAAATCATCATCGACGGTTTTCACCCAGCGCACGGCGATATCTGCTGGCAAATGGGCATTAACGCCCATGGTCCAGGCGGCATCTTTGCGCTGAGCCTGGGTGGTGAAGTGCACTACTTGTCCGGTAGCGTGCACGCCGGCATCGGTTCTGCCGGCGCAAAACACGGTAATCGGCTCATCGGCCACTTTACTCAGCGCCTGTTCCAGATGCCCTTGCACGCTCTCTACTTCAGCCTGACGCTGCCAGCCATAATAGCGGCTGCCGTCATACTCAACGCCCAGCGCCACCTTGATACCAGCAGACTGCTGCGGCAAATTACTGTCTGACATTACTCCAGATACTCCTGCACCAGCCGTTCTGCCGTTTCCAACGCCATCAACGCGCCGCCGAAGCGTACGTTATCCGCAACCGACCAGAATTGCAGCAGTTCGGGAATACCGTAATCATTGTGCAGGCAACCAATCTTGAGTTGAACGTTGTCAGAAGCATCTTCCACTTGCGTCGGGTAGTCGTCTTCATCGCTGAGCTGAACATATTCAGCGCGTGCGAGCTCATCCCGTGCTTCCTCCGCAGACAGCGGTCGTAATGCCTCAAGATGCACGACCTGTGCGTGGCCGTAAAACACCGGAGCCTGTAAGCAGTTGACGGAGATAGGCAGCCCTTCGTCCTGTAACACCTTACGCACTTGATACACCAGTCGACGCTCTTGTGCCACACTGCCTTGCCCATCCGCCAGAAACGGCAGCACATTAAACGCCAGCTGTTTGGCAAAAAAGCACGGTTCCGGTGGAATGCCGTTCAGCAAACGGGCACTCTGCCCGGCCAAATCGTCTACCGCCACTTTGCCCAGCGCAGACACAGAGAGCAGATTGGTGACGTGAAGACGTGACAGCCCGGCTTGCTCGATCAGCTGCTTAATAGCCAGCAGCAGCTGACTCACCAGACTGTCTGCCACCGCGACGATATTGCGATTACGGTAATCCGCCAGCACATGGTTGTTGACCCCAGGCACCACCAACGGGACATCCTGCTCCAGCGCGAACAGATCGCTGCTATCAATCACAAGGCAACCTGCGTTACCCGCTTCTTCCGCATAGCGTGCGCTCGCTTCGCTGCCCGCGACAAGAATCTATAGTCACCCCCATTTTTGCAACACTGATTTTTGACTAATAGTGGGTTTGCTTCAATCTATCCGGCGTCTCTGTGGGCGAGATGCCCGCGCCTCGATGAGTTCCGCGCCTGGTGAATCTGAAAAGGCCCTCGGCTTCAGTGAGCCATTTTTGTCGTCAGGTTTTTCAGCAGGCCGATATGCCGTTCATGTCATCAATAATCAGTATTCGCAAAACCAGATAGGTAACTGCTGTTTAATTACTTAATAATCAGTTTATTGATGTAGTTATATATAACATCAGGCCTGATATTCATTGCGATTAGTTGTGATTGACCAGGCTATTCGCGCCAGTTTGTTTGCCAGAGCACAGGCGACAATATTTGAATGTTTGTTATCGAGTTGCCCCCGAACCCATTCAGCAAGCCTGCCCTGCTGATGTTCAAGTCGAATCATTAATGAGCGGGCACATTGAACCAGAAGTTTGCGTAAATTTTTATCACCTCGTTTGCTTATCCCCAGCAGAGTCGGTTTGCCTCCTGTGCTGTATTGTCGCGGTACAAGCCCTGTGGAAGCCGCAAAATCCCTGCTACATGA
>NZ_JAHWCO010000408.1:0-1440 GCF_020054415.1 Candidatus Symbiopectobacterium sp.
ACTGTGGTAAAGTGGAGCAGCATGATTATCAGCTTTATCTGGCTATCAACGATATTGAGCATACGAAAACGAAGGCGATGTCTCCGCAGACGAACGGCGTCTGCGAGCGCTTCCATAAAACCATTTTGCAGGATTTTTATCAGGTTACGTTCCGCAAGAAGTTATATGGAGACCTGGAAAGCCTGCAGGTAGATCTGGATAACTGGTTGTGGCATTACAATAATGAGCGAACTCATCAGGGAAAAATGTGCTGCGGGCTTACGCCGATGGCCAGTTTACTCGATGGAAAACGGATCTGGGCAGAAAAGAATCTGAACCAGATGTAATCTGACAGACACCTGTATAAATAATCGGTAACTGTCAGATCAGGTCTGAGCTAGTACATCGGATACGGTGGAGATCTCTTCGATCAACGCATTTACCTGACCGATGGCCTCAATAATGCTATCCATCACATCGCCGGTGCGGGTTACGTGACGCGCACCGGCATCGACGCGCTCAACGGATTCGGCAATCAGGGTTTCAATATCTTTGGCGGCCTGCGCGCTTTTTTGCGCCAGATTGCGCACTTCACTGGCAACCACGGCAAACCCGCGTCCTTGCTCGCCGGCGCGTGCCGCTTCGACCGCCGCGTTTAGCGCGAGAATATTGGTCTGGAACGCGATGCTGTTGATCATGCTGGTGATGTCAGTGATTTTATGCGATCTGGCGGCGATACTGTCCATAATGCCCCCCCCAACTCTTTGCCCATTTCCCAGCCCTTTTTCGCCACGCCGGTGGTTTTTTCTGCCAGACGGGTGGCCTGATGGACATTGTCGGTGTTGCGCTTGAGCGTGGTACCCAGCTGTTCCATGCTGGCCGCCGTTTGTTGCAGTGCCGCCGCCTGCTGCTCGGTACGGCTGGAGAGATCGTTATTGCCCGCATAGATCTCTGACGTCCCTACGTAGATGGCATCGGCGCTGCCGCGAATGGCAATGAAGGTCGCCTTCAGGCTGTCTTGCATTTCCCCTAAATAGGGCACTAACTGTCCGGCATCGTTGCGGCCAAAGCCATCCAGATTCTTCTCCAGTTTGCCTTCGGTCAGGGTGCGGAAGTGGTGGCTGATCGCGGTGAGAGGCTTGATGACGCAACCGACCAGATAGTGATCGGTGAGCAGCAGGATCACTGCGCCAGCCAACAGTGCTACCATCAGGATGTTTTTGCACCATGACACCAGACGATCGATGGTTTGCACTGTCTGGTTATCGGCGGCGACCGCCTGATAACCATTGACGGCAGCAATAAACTTTTCATTCAACGGGGCTTTGTTGAATAAATCAGAACTTGTGACGACTGCGCCCCATACGGGTCGATTGTTACGTGATGCGAATACTGTTCGGCATTCCTAATAGCGTGATCCGGTTAAGCGCTTTGACCATGGCCATGGCTTCACCCACCTGA
>NZ_JAHWCO010000436.1:0-4643 GCF_020054415.1 Candidatus Symbiopectobacterium sp.
CAAACACGGATGGCTACAGGGCTTACAACGACGAACTTCCAAAAGTAAAACACATTGTTAGCAAGCTGTATACACGGCGTATTGAGCGTACACATCTGACACTGCGTAACCGATTGCAACGGCTCAATCGCAAGACGCTCGGATATTCAAAATCATCCGAAATGCACGATAGGATCATCGGTACTTGCATCGAACGCGAGTACTACGTTTGATGCTACATCAACTCATTGAATACACGACCGTAATCGCCGGGATATATCCCGATAGACATCAGCCGGCAGCGTGCTGCCGACTGAACCTGAAACTAATGCACGTCCGGGTTTTCTTCCGCACACGCTTTACTCTCCAACAACAACTGACGCAAATGCCGCCATTCCTGCTTATCCATGTTGTCGGATGCCAGCCAGAGCCGCTGTCGTCGTTTGCCGTCACTGCGCCGCAGCGACAGTAAGATGCCGTTTTTCAACATCCAAGGACGGCGGATAATGCGCCAGCGATGATGCTGCCATTCAAGGTTCGCTTCAGCCTGCAACACGATTTCACCGTGACGCGCTTTGATATTACGCTGACTACGGATAAACCCGAACACCACCAGCGTCATTAGCGATAGCCAAAGCACCGCACAACCGTCCGGCCATGGTGCCAGCAGAATCAACAGCAGCAACAACCCGTGCACCAGCAAAGAAAATACCTGCATACGCCAAGAGACGCGTAAATCACAGCGCCACAGGGCCACGATCTTTATTTCGCGTCTGAATAAGAGAGATCATGCGTTTCAGTTCCCCATCCTCCGGTTCACCGTGGTTCATCAACCAGTTGAACAAGTCAGGGTCATCGCACTGCAATAAGCGCACAAACGCGCGTTTATCATCATAGTCTAGCACATCATACTCATGTTCAAAAAAAGGCATGATGGCTATATCCAACTCTCGCATTCCTCGGCGGCACGCCCAGTGAATTCGAGCCTTATTATCGATATCCATTGCTTTTCCTACTTTTTATCGACGCCGACGTGTAGTGTAACTCGGATGTCTAGATAAACACTCAACTAAATGTAACATTTTGACATATTTTAGCGCATATCAGCGTATCGCGCAGAAGGTCATCGATCGTGCGCACGCTCAGTAACGCTTTCAAATATGCTAACTGAAAATCATGGGGGCAATGGCAGGAATAACTGCTTGCAAACCCTGCAAGCTCTTTTACCATTAGGCCAAACGCAAACCTTCGCGAGGATGGTTACATGGCTACCCCACTTCCCTTTGCTGCACAAACGGTTAAATCAAACGCCATCACGGCCTCGGCGCAGCTTCCCGCTACGCTGATAGCACTTGATGACTGGGCACTGGTGACACTTACCGGTCCGGACACTCGCACTTACCTGCAAGGCCAGGTGACGGCCGATGTTAATGCGTTAGCCCCCGATCGACATGTACTTTGCGGCCATTGTGATGCCAAGGGCAAAATGTGGAGCGCACTGCGTCTGTTTGCCCACAACGATGGCTTCGCATATCTGGTACGTCGCAATCTGCGTGATACGCAGTTAAACGAGTTAAAGAGATACGCCGTCTTTGCCAAAACCACTATCACCGCAGAGGACAATCTCCAGCTTATCGGTGCTGCGGGAAGCACTATACGCGAACGTTTAGCCGAGGTCTTCTCTGCACTACCGGACAGTGAGCATCCCGTTGTCAGCCACCCCTTCGGTACACTGCTGCATTTTGCCCTTCCTGCTGAGCGTTTTCTTTTAATACTGAACGACGAAGGTGTCGCCGCGCTGAGTGCCACACTGGCAGACAACGTGCAATGGGCCGACAGTCAACAGTGGCTGGCACTGGATATTGAATCCGCACTGCCGATTATTGACAACGTAAACAGAGCGCAGTTCATCCCGCAAGCAACGAATATACAGGCACTTAACGGCATCAGTTTTAATAAAGGCTGCTACACAGGTCAGGAGATGGTGGCGCGGGCAAAATTTCGCGGCGCCAACAAGCGGGCACTCTATTGGCTAGCGGGTACTTCACCGCGCGTGCCAGAAGCGGGCGAAGACCTGGAACTGAAAATGGGTGAAAACTGGCGTCGCACCGGTACGATACTCGCCGCCAGCCAGTTAAGCGATGGCACACTTTGGGTGCAAGCGGTACTGAATAACGATCTGGAAGCGGATAGCGTATTGCGTGTGCACGACGCAGCGGAAAGTCAGTTGAGTCTGCAACCACTGCCTTATTCATTGTCTGAATAATTTCACCGCAGAGCACCGTTTCTGTTTCATCGAGAAACGGTGCCAGAGTGATATTTAGCGGCTAAACGTAAAGGTAGATCGCCAGAAAATGGCACAGACTGCCACCCAGCACAAAGCCATGCCAGATGGCGTGGTTATACGGTATACGTTTACACACATAAAAAACCACGCCTAAGGTATACACTGCACCACCCACCGCCAGTAAGGTGACACCACCCGGTGCTAACACCTGCATCAACTGATAAATCACAATCAGTGACAGCCACCCCATCACCAGATAGGTCACCAGCGACAGCACTTCAAAACGATGCGCAAAGGCCAGTTTAAATAACACGCCCACCAGCGCCATGCTCCAGATGACAATCATCAAGCCATGCGCCAACGGCGAATCCAACCCCACCAGTAAAAACGGCGTGTAGGTGCCCGCTATCAACAGATAGATGGCACAGTGATCGAACCGTTTGAGCCAGGGTTTAGCCCGTGGGCTGGGAATCGCATGGTAGAGCATGGAGGCCAGAAACAGCAGAATAATGGTGCCGCCGTACAAACTGTAGATGGCGATAGCCGTGCTCGTCGCGCCATTGTCCACCGCTTGCACTAGCAGCAGCACCAACCCGACAATCCCCAACACCACGCCAGCACCGTGACTGATACTGTTGGCTATCTCTTCCGCCAACGTATAATCCGCATTACTTTCTGATTTCACCATATTCCGTTTTTACTCCCGGCACGATTGGCTGTACAAACCTCATGCAATCTCATCGGGAAGAGTGTAATCGAGAATAGTTTCAGTGTACAAGTGTACGCTGAAACTATTATTCGATCCGCCGCGCTACTGGGCTTGAACAGAGCCCGGTATCGGTCCGGGTTCCCTTTCGCCAAGAATAACATCATCAATATGCTGCATCTGCTTTGTTGAATAAATAGATTTTATGCTGGCAGTCCAGTGAAACGACGGATCCTCGCAACGCAAAATCATGCAGTTAGGCCTCACGAGAAAACTGTACACCTGAGGGGACAAGCATTTTCTACCAAAACTGGCTCGGCAAAACAGCATGACTCACTATTATTCAACAAAGCCTGCTGCATCATGTAGTCATAGAAGGGGTTGGAGGAAAGGCGCAACAACGTATCCAAATCAAGAATCAACACCCCGCGTTCTCCGCGCGCAGCAATACGCCCGAGTGGAATACCAAACTCATACGGCGGCGTAGATAAACGGCCATAAAGCTAATCGCTGTCAGAAAATGGCAGCGCTACGTGTGATAACGAATAGGCATCTTCAGGGTAATCCATCCCGAGATCGCTGCGCGTGACCTCCATGCTGCCAGCTTTGGTGTCAAAGGCGACCGCCTTTGCGCTTTGTGCCGATGCGTTAGTGATCACCGTGGTGCCGTACAAACGGGGGTCGGCGGCAACCATTGCCCAATCGCCGATGCGGACGCATCCCTCAGTAACAGACCAAAATTGATGGTGCGGTTGACATCAAACAGGACCAAATCATTGTCGTTTTTCGGCAACAGATTATAGAAGGCGCTGATCACCGCCCGCGTGCTGACGGTAAAATCCATCACCGACTGGAAGGTTAAAATCGGCGGCAGTTCCAATAGCCTGCGCTGCCGCGCTTCCTGTTCCAACTGTGACTGCAACACGCTGGTGAGCAGATAAGACTGGTGCGCACCGTTCACCGGGAACGAGTTGTACTTGAACGGGTTGAACTCCGGCACAATACCGAGCCAGGCCGCTTTGGAAAACGGCGGGAATATCGCGGGTAACCCAGCCAAACCTGCAAAACGCGCGTAAGCCGTAATGCCAATCATCGGAGAGATCAGGACCAGACGATCCGCCCTGGGCAACTTAGGATCGCTGAGAGTATCGAGCGCGTATTTCAGCGTGAGCGCACCGCCGTTAGAAAAACCAACTATATGCAGCGGTAAGCGTTCTCCACCGTTGGCGGGCGTCACAAAACGCGCATCCTCGCGCACCGCTAAACGCGTGGCAGCCAACCAATCTTCCCAACGAACTTTGATTAACGTACCGAGCATAGTACCATGCGCCGGAATACGCAGCCCGATAGTGACAAAGCCGTGCTGGCGATAAAGCTCAGCCACATTTCGCATACTGTAGGGAGAGTCGGTTAACCCATGCAAAAGCACCACCGCACCTTTGGGTTCGCCTTCTGGCATCAGTTCATAAGAGTGGTTCCAGTTATGAGCGAAGCGCCCCGGATAAACAGGGCTGCCGACAAAATAGCGGTTTAAGTGTACTAGCTCAGACCTGATCTGACAGTTACCGATTATTTATACAGGTGTCTGTCAGATTACATCTGGTTCAGATTCTTTTCTGCCCAGATCCGTTTTCCATCGAGTAAAGTGGCCATCGGCGTACGCCCGCAGCA
>NZ_JAHWCO010000545.1:0-6952 GCF_020054415.1 Candidatus Symbiopectobacterium sp.
AAGGTAAAGATAGTGGGCATGTAACTTAACCAGCAGACGGCTCAGGTATTCGGGGGTTTCGTGCTCAGCCAGCACCAGAGACAGTCGCTTTATTACCGCCTCGCCGATTGGCAGGCTTATCCCAAACTCCAGCAGAAAACCGTGGATCTGGTTAGTGGTTTTTACTTTATCTCTGATAAGAGATTCCCTGACCCGATGCAGTGCTCGCATCGCCTGCTGAACCTCGGTTTTCGGCTGAACAAAATGCATTGACGGCCGGGATGCAGCTTCACATATCGCCTCTGCATCAACAAAATCATTTTTATTGCTCTTGACAAACGGGCGCACAAACTGCGGAGAGATAAGTTTTGCTTCATGGCCGCTGTCATTGATACGCCGCGCCATAAAGTGTGCCCCGGCACAAGCTTCCATAACAACAACCGAGGACGGGCACGTCGCCAAAAACTGCATTAGCTTTGTGCGCGTAACCTTCTTACGCTGAAGCGCTTTACCTGACTTATCCTGGCAATGAATGTGGAAAGAATGTTTACCGAGATCGATACCAATAAGAGTAACGTTTTCCATGATGGCCTCTCCTGAAAGAAAAACACCCTGTCAGCGTACCGCTCACAGAGTGGGGGTGACCATCTCATTAGGCCAACATACGTTCGCCTTTTCACTATCTGAAATAAATACTATTGCATCAAGCCTCAATCGCCGCCCGCAGTTTTTTCATGGCATTTTTCTCTAACTGACGCACACGTTCTGCGGACACGCCGTATTGATCGGCCAGTTCCTGCAAGGTGGATTTGTTATCGTCATCCAACCAGCGCGCCCGGATAATATGCTGGCTGCGTTCATCCAGCCCTTCCAACGCGTAAGCAAGCTTGTCCGCTGCGTGGTTATCCCAGTTATCTTCTTCGATACCATCGGCAAAATCAGAAGATTTATCCTGAAGATAGAGCATGGGTGCCATCGCTTGGCCATCGTGAGATTCGCCATCCGGCGTGGGATCGAACGTCATGTCTTGCGCGGCCATACGCGATTCCATCTCGCGCACATCTTTGCTGGTGACACCCAATTCACGGGCCACCAGTTCTACTTCGTCCTGATTAAACCAGCCCAGACGCTGTTTAGTCTTACGCAGGTTAAAGAACAGCTTGCGCTGCGCTTTGGTGGTCGCAACCTTGACGATACGCCAGTTACGCAACACATATTCGTGAATTTCGGCTTTGATCCAGTGCACAGCAAAGGACACCAGACGCACACCCATTTCCGGGTTGAAGCGGCGCACCGCTTTCATCAGGCCGATATTGCCTTCTTGAATCAGGTCTGCTTGGGGCAATCCGTAACCAGCATAAGTACGGGCTACGTGAATCACAAAGCGCAGATGCGGCAGGATCAACGCTTTCGCCGATTCCAGATCGCCCTCGTAATGCAGCCGTTCAGCCAGTGCCCGCTCTTCCTCCGCCGTCAGCATCGGATAGGCGTTGGCGGCACGAATATACCCTTCCAGACTGCCCTGGGGAACTAAGGTGAAAGTTTGCATATCTTTGGTCATTCGACCCCTCTTCAATTAGCGTGAGTGAATAAAATACAACGTTAACCCTCACATTATGTACAACAAAAACGATGCACCTTACTGCCGATCCGGCACAGAACCTTTGATTATGTCGTATGCCAAGAGTTCATTCTGTTCATCGACTGACCCTATTTTATCGCCTGACGGCGACAGATCAAGGCGAACCTGTCGATGATTTTACCCCCACCCTCAGCGCGCCAAGGCACCAGAAAATACTACCAGAAAAACTCATTCTGGTGTAAAGCGACGTAAATGTTGCACGGTTGCCAGCCATGCTGCCAGCCAGCCAATCATCCCAGCAATCAACAGCAGCAGCAGTGATTCATCCCAGGTGAGTCCGGTCACGGCAAAGCGCGTACCAAATACCGTAGCAACCTGATCGACCACGGCAGAGAGCCTCCAGACCAACGCCTGCGACAGAATCAACGACAGCAACGCGCCACCACCGCCCAACAATGCACCACCGTTGAGGAAGGGACGTAAAATAAAGCCGTCCGTCGCCCCAATCAGCTTCATGACATTTATGGTTTCACGGCGGCTGAAAATACTCAGACGCACGCTATTACCGATGACCAGGAACACGGCAACAATCATCAGGATACCGATGGTAGTGGCCACCTGACCCACCAGTGAGGTCAGCTCCACCAGGCGCGCAAACCAGCTATCGTCCATACGGACTTCACTCACACCGTACACCGCCGCCACGCGATCGCGCAGCGAGGTCAGCGTCTGTGAGCTTTGGAAGTTAAGCTTTGGCGTAATGATGGCAACGGCAGGCAGCGGATTATCTTCCAGCATGTCCAGCGCCCCACCGAAACCGGACCAGTTGCGAAACTCACCCATCGCTTCATCACGGGAAAGGTAGTTGACCTTCTCCACCCCGTCCTCTGCCTGAAGCGTGTTAATCACGCCCTGCGCCGCATCATTGTCCAACGCCTTATCCAGATAGACCGTCAGTTGCGGCGTGGGGTACCACTGCGCCGCTGCCTGACTGACGTTTTTCCACACCAGATAACAGATACTTGGCAAGGTCAGCGAGATGGCAATCACCATCACGGTCAGCAGCGTCGCCAGCGGCTGGCGCAACGTATCCGCCAGCGTATTGTCCCAGGCATAACGCCACTGTTCTTGCCAACCACCGCGCAGTGTCTTTTCCTTATTTACGCGGGGTTTCGGGTTACGGGAATTAGTCGCCATAAACGCCTCACAGCATACGTCCTTGCGACAGCGTCAGTACGCGATACTGACGGCTGGCAATCAGCGTCGTGTCGTGCGTTGCCATCAACACCGTGACGCCAACGCGGTTAAATTCTTCGAACAAAAGCAAAATATCCTGAGACAGCGCGTTATCTAGGTTACCGGTCGGCTCATCTGCCAGCAGTACCGTCGGTTTGTTCACCACCGCGCGGGCAATGCCCACACGCTGCTGTTCACCGCCAGACAATTGAATCGGGTAGCTCTTGGCTTTGTCCAGCAAGCCCACTTTATCGAGAGCGGCCGAAACACGGCGGCGGATATCTTCACTGCTCGCCCCGGTAATAATCAGCGGCATCGCCACGTTATCGTAGACAGTACGATCCATCAGCAGATGGTGATCCTGAAAGATCATGCCGATCTGGCGGCGCAAGAAGGGCACCTCACGCTTTTTCAAGCGGCTGATATTGTGCCCGGTGAACAAAATCTGGCCCGCGCTCGGGCGCTCTATGCCACAAATCAGTTTCAGCAGGGTACTTTTCCCGGCACCAGAATGGCCCGTCAGAAACGCCATCTCCCTAGGAAGCAGATGGAAATCCACCCCCTGCAACGCCTGACGTCCACCGAGATAAGCCTTACTGACTTGTTCAAAGCGAATCATCCGTTTTCATCCTCTCGGGCAAGCTTTTTATCCTCACGAGACATCAGTCTTCGCGGGCAAAAAGCGCCTCAATAAAATCGTCAGCCTTAAAGGGACGCAAATCATCAATACCTTCCCCTACCCCAATATAACGGATAGGAATCCCAAACTGATCGGCGATGGTGAAGATCACCCCGCCTTTCGCGGTGCCGTCCAGCTTGGTCAGGGTGATGCCGGTCAAGCCGACGGCATCGTTAAACAGTTTCGCCTGGCTGACGGCGTTTCGTCCGGTGCTGGCGTCCAACGTCAGCATGATTTCATGCGGCGCAGACTCATCGAGTTTTTTCATCACGCGGACAATTTTCTTCAATTCTTCCATCAGGTGCGCTTTGTTCTGCAAGCGTCCTGCGGTATCAGCGATCAGCACATCAGCACCGCGCGCTTTTGCCGCCTGAATGGCATCAAAAATCACCGAGGCAGAATCCGCCCCCGTGTGCTGCGCGACCACGGTCACGTTGTTGCGCTGGCCCCATACTTGCAACTGCTCTACGGCGGCGGCACGGAAGGTATCCCCGGCAGCCAGCATCACCGATTTACCCTGCGCCTGGAACTGGCGCGCTAATTTACCGATGGTGGTGGTTTTCCCGACGCCGTTAACGCCCACCATTAGGATTACGTAAGGGGTTTTTCCGTCGATGTTAAGCGGCTCGTCCACCTTATTAAGGATAGCGCCCATATCTTCTTTCAGTTTAACCAACAGCGCATCGGCATCTTTCAGTTGTTTACGGCTGGCGTTCTCTGTCAGGTCGGCAATAATCTTGCGCGTGGTTTCCACACCGACATCAGCGATCAATAATTGCTCTTCCAGTTTCTCAAACAGATCGTCGTCGATTTTCTTACCGCGAAACAATCCGATAAATCCGGAACCGAGGTTTTCTCGGGTTTTTACCAGACTGCGTTTTAGCCGGGCGAAAAAACCCTCTTTGGTCGGCCTTTCCTGCTCCTGTGCCACAGGCACAGGCTCAACAACGTGTTCTGCAACTTCCGTTATCGCTTGCTCATAGGCACTGTCCTGTGATGGCAGAACATCTTGTGATAGCAAAGTATCCTGCGCTTCAGGACTCGCCTGCGTCTCTGCACGATCTACCGTCTCAGCGGTTTCAATGACATCAACAACGCGCGGCGGATCTGGCTGCGCGGCGGCAGGTTCTTCAGGCACCTGTGCACTGTGAGCCTCAGTCTGCACGTCAGGCTCATCGTTTGGCGTTTCGGCGTGAACCTCCGATACCACAGGCACATCATTGTCCTGAGACTGTGCCATATCCTGCTGCTGTTCTGCTGCTTGCGGTTTCTCAGTCTGTTCCTCTTCCTGACGCCCTAATCCCAGCCAGGAAAAGAAACCGCGTTTTTTCTCTTTTGTCATATCGCAATCGCGCCCCATGCTGCTGCTCACAGCAGCGCTTAAATAATTGAAGTCAATAGCCCGGTCAGAGTCGAGCCCAGAGTCTACCACTTTCCGCCCGGCAGCCACACGCACCATGGCAGGTCAGGTGGAGACAATCTCGGTAACGAAGTATGTCATCTCGATAACCGGGTAGGCCAAAACCACGCGTCACCGCAGAGAAACCTGATATTAACATTCCTTCCCCTCCTAACCCTCGCTAGAATAGCGCCTACCTAATTACCGATAGCGAATCTCAGCACCCGGCAACTCGGAGTTCTACAGTAAACAGACGATGGCAAAAAAAAACGCACCTGTACAGGCAGGCCAAATCCGCATTATCGGCGGCCAGTGGCGCGGGCGAAAACTTCCCGTGCCAGAAAGCCCAGGGCTGCGCCCCACCACCGATCGCGTTCGTGAAACGCTGTTTAACTGGCTGGCGCCGGTCATTCAGCAGGCCCGTTGCCTGGATGGCTTCGCAGGCAGTGGCGCACTGGGGTTTGAAGCGCTGTCACGCTATGCGGCACATGTCACCCTGCTGGAAAACGAACGCAGCATCGCCCGGCAACTGGAACAGAATGCGGTACTGTTGAAGGCGAACAACTCCCGCATCATCAATACCAATACGTTGAACTGGCTGGCGCAGGCCGGTGAGCCCTATGACGTGGTGTTTCTCGATCCCCCCTTTCGCCGGGACTTATTAAACCAGGCGCTCCGTTTGCTGGAACAGCAGGGCTGGCTGGCACCCGAGGCGTGGATTTATGTGGAAACCGAGGCCGAGAATGGCGAGCTAGAGATTCCGGTTACCTGGTCGATACACCGCGAAAAAGTGGCAGGACAAGTGGCATACCGGCTGTATATCCGCCAGGCTACTCCCACACAGCATGACGAGGCAGACGATGATTTGGATTAACCTGGGTCGGATATTGATGATCGGTGTGTGGGGCTTTTTGATTACCAACCTGATTGCGCCCTTTCCCCGCACACTGAACATCTTCATGATGGTTGCGATGGGGTTTACGCTGTTGATGCACGGTTTTCAGGTGCTGTTGTTACGTGCCAGCCACGGTAAAGAACAGGGGCCATTGAGCCGCGCGCTGGAAGCACGTATTTTCCTGTTCGGGGTGTTTGAACTGCTGGCGTGGCAGAAAAAGATTAAGGGTGTTCAACCCACTAGTGGGACAAAAAAATAGCCCTATGCCGATTCGAAGGACACAAAACGTGAGCCATGGACCTGCAATCTGCCCGTCATACCCAACGCCAGCGCCCGATATTGTGTCTCACTCAGGTGGCAGGTGAGGTTTTCCCCTGCGGGTAATAGCATAAACGTCGCCTCATAGCGCTCGGGAAGATCGGGATTCATCGGTTGCGCGCGCGTGGGGCGCGCCAACGGTATGGTGCGCAGCGCGGCGATCTCGGCCTCTACCGTGCGTAGCGGTGCAGCATCGTCCTCCACGCGCTGGCGTCGTTGCCGCAGAAACTGTCGCCACCCCAGAAACAGGATCAGCCTGACAATCAAAGACCACCAATGGGACATTTCCCACGACATCAGGGCTTTTTCCCAGAAAGAAAAGGGAACGCGGTGACATTGTCGCCCAGTCCGGAAATACGGGCCGCCCCTTTCTCCGTCATGGAATCAATGCGGATCACCGCTTGCAGCTGAATAACGCTGCGATTTACGCCGGAAAATTCCGTTTTCAGCTTCTCGGTAGAAGGGTCCACCAGCAGGGTAGAGTGACCGTCAAAAACGAAATCCGCAATCTCGATAAACCCAAAAAGACTGCTTTGCACCAACTCTCGCACGTAAAGCTGATAATTTTTGCCGTTATTCATAAATTGAATCCGGTAGAGAGCTGACCTCATTGCTCATGCAAAAACCGTCCCCCTTCAGTGGTATCGAGAAGATATATATACCCAATAAACCTCAAGATGCAGGTTTGAGCACCTGAAAACGATCGTGAATTCTGGGTCGTGTAGGCTTTGTTGAATAAATAGAACTTTTGGGTAATCATCGGAGCAGATCACCACAGTTGTTTCAAAATCAGGTCTCCATGGCAAAACAAAATTTTAAAATCACCAACTGGCCCTCTTATAACAAGGCCCTCAAGCAGCGCGG
>NZ_JAHWCO010000474.1:0-3309 GCF_020054415.1 Candidatus Symbiopectobacterium sp.
AGCCCAGTGAAACGACGGATCCTCGCAACGTAAAATCATGCAGTTAGGCATCATGAGAAAAGTGTACACCTGAGATGACAAGCATTTTCAACCAAAACTGGCATGGAAAAACAGCATGATTACCTATTATTCAACAAAGCCGTTTTTCGTCCATAAAGTAACCTGCTTTTGATGTTGGATTGAACATATCAAAATCAGGCAATTACACAATCTCGTGTACAGGCTCTTGCTACCGATCAGGTCCCTGCCATTATTCTTCCCCAACACCCTTCTGGTGTGATGACGCTGTCTACCGCACAACCCTTGTATTGCTGCCCGCTGAGAGAGCCTCTGCTTCGCCTGTCTAAATCGGCGCTGATTACGGTTTATGCATTGCAGAGCGCCCAGCAACTGATGGTCATTAATATCCATGCCATTAATTTCAGTATCGGCGTTGAAGTGTATGGCAAACAACTGGATGCGATTGGTGAGCAGGTCAAACGTCATGCCGGGCCAGTAATCATGGCTGGAGATTTTAATGCCTGGAGCCGGCAGCGTATCAACGCACTTTATCAATTTGCCAGTGAGATTGCCTTGCGTGAGGTTCGCTTTCTCGACGACCAGCGGCGTCGAACGTTTGGCCGCCCGTTAGATTTTGTTTTTTTATCGCGGGTTACACGTCATGCAATCTTCTGTATTGGTTACCCAGGCTTCTGACCACAACCCGCTATTGGTTGAATTTCAGTTGCCAGCATGACGTTAAAACAATAAAAAAACCACGAAGGTCAACCATCGTGGTTTTTTTATAGGCCTATGTAGCACTTAAGAGTCTGGTGATGCTGCCGTATTCACGAACAGCGTTAACCGATCTCCAGGCTGAATATTTGCCTTTTTATTGATGACCGAATTCCAGCGCATAACATCTGCGATATCTACCCCGTGACGTTTGGCGATACTCGCGAGAGAGTCTCCTTTACGCACCTGATAGGTAATGGAATTACTGTTACCCTTTTTACTGCCCGCAGAGGCCTGTACAACCTGAAGCGATTGACCAACCTTCAACGCGTTAGCGCTGGCTAGGTTGTTCCACTTGCGCAGATCCTGCGCGCTGACCTTCAGTTTCGCAGCAATACCTAACAAGGCGTCACCTGAACGAACCTTGTATTCCGTGCTTGCGGATAACTGCGCCAGTTTAGCGGGTCGTACAGCGGCGATATCGCCATCTGCCAACGAATCCTCCAACTGCTCAACATGTGCTTTAGGCACCATAATGTAATGTGGCCCGTTCGGAGCGGTCACATCACGTTTGTAGCCTGTGTTGTAGCTCTTCAGTTTTGTTAGCGACAAGCCAGCCATTTCAGCCGCTTGCGTCAACTCCATCTGTTGACCCAGGTCTACCTGCGCCAGTGCCCGACTTTCGTTGGGCTTAGGTAACTCAATGCCGTATTTTTTGCTATCCTTAAAAATATCGCTTAAGGCTAAAATTTTCGGGACATAAAGTGACGTTTCACGTGGTAACGCCAATGCCCAGTAACTCGTTGACCTGCCTTTTGCCTTATTTGCTTTTACTGCTTGCAAAACACGCCCCTCACCGCTGTTATACGCGGCGATGGTAAGTAGCCAGTCACCATCAAACATTGTGTTGAGGCGCTGCATCATGTCTAAGGCAGCCGTCGTTGATGCAACAACATCGCGACGACCATCATACCACTGGTTCTGTTTCAAACCGTAGTTACGCCCAGTGCCTGGCACAATCTGCCAGAGCCCTGCGGCATTGGCGGATGATGTGGCCTTGGCATCAAAAGCGCTCTCCACTATGGGTAGCAGTACCAGTTCCATCGGCATTTTGCGCTGCTTAATCTGCTCGACTATCCAGTACATGTACGGCTCTGCCCGTAATGTTACATCGTGGAGATAGCTCTTATTTTTTAAGTATCGTGTTTTTTGCTCGCGGATCCGGACGTTATCCGGAACCTCCATCTTCAGCTCGTCACTAATGAAGTTCCACAGGTCACGCTGCGCTAGGTCATTATTATCCAGCCAGCGCGCGGATGTCTCTCGACTTCCTGTGTACTTTCCTGCTTCACCTTGACCTGCTGAAGACAGACTCTGCCCATGTCGTTTCGGTTGCGAGGTGTCTTGGTAGACCCCTTGGCAATCTGCCAACAAGAATGAGGCGATAATAATCGCGTGAGCCTTCATATACGTGTCAATAGTGTCAATAGGTTGCTTAAAAGACGAGCAATGATACTTTGATTAGCCGATCAGCACAACAAAAACCTTCAAAAGCAATCTTTCTTGCTACGTAATTGGGCGAAAACTTGCCAATCCTCTATGTTACCGTGTTTTATTTTTAATTTTCCTTTTAAATCAGTGTCATGGCACCTAAGAAAAAGGTTGACTTTTCGTTCAATACCAAGGGTGGTTGGCAACGTTGATTGAGATTTATCTCGTAATAGCCTGATTTCAGAAAGATAAGCGGTAATATTGCACTCTTCAGGCCATATAGTGTGAGCAAACTCAAGATTTGATAGGGTGTACTCGTGTGCACAGCAAATGCGTGTTTCATCAGGTAATTTTGATATTTTCTCAACTGATTCATGCAGTTGCTTGGTGGTTCCTTCAAAAATTCGCCCACATCCAGCCGAAAACAACGTATCTCCGCAGAACAAATAGGGGGCAGAGTAGTACGAAATATGACCTAAAGTGTGACCCGGCACAGAAAATACGGAGAAATCAGAATTGAGTAACTGAATGTGATCGCAATCGCGCAAAATACGTGTTGCACCATGCTGCGCTGTCTCTTCAGGGCCATAAATCGGCAAGTCAGGGTAAGTCTTCTGGATATCAGGTACCCCCGCCACATGGTCACTGTGATGGTGGGTGAGTAACACCGCTACCGGTGTGAGTTGGTGTTTACGTAGCGCTTGTAATACTGGCTCGGCTTCGCCGGGATCGACAATGACACAACGGTGCTGTGCGTCATGTAATAGCCAAATGTAGTTGTCCGAAAGTGCGGCAATACTGATAAGATTCATGTGATACCCCATTTATACACGTCATATTTCAAGCTGCATGTGCGTTGGCTGCGTTCACTCACCCGAATCACTTACCTAAGTAAGCATATCGGGATAGATGAACCTCATTTGTCCTTCTCTTGCCGCCTTCCTGAAACTCGAATTATTTAGGGTATATACCCGTGATCATTGAAGATGCTTGATTTTACGCGGTAAGAAGATCATGCTCACCCACTATGAAGATATTTATTACCGACAAGCAAAAAGCCGAACTCGAACACCTTCATGACACCAGTCGTGATAAGCGTGTTTG
>NZ_JAHWCO010000583.1:0-1294 GCF_020054415.1 Candidatus Symbiopectobacterium sp.
AGCCATAAAGGCTGCGGATTCCCTTGACGTAAAATCAGTATGTTAAATCCAGAGCGTGGTGATGCATCCCGGAGCGATCAGCATTTTAATCCAAAACAGGCGTGTCATAACAGCATTATTCCCTATTATTCAACAAAGCCTTCCTGATCGAGAAGCAAAACTAGTCTGAGAATGTCGATTAAATCGCACCTTCCTTAGGCGATGCTCGTAAGCACTATTGAATGATTATGCACGTTGTGAAATGTGGAATTCTGAACGGGTATTCTGAAATATTCCGAAGGGTGGGGGGTACCTATGTAACCCATTGAAAAATTTGGCTCCTCTGACTGGACTCGAACCAGTGACATACGGATTAACAGTCCGCCGTTCTACCGACTGAACTACAGAGGAATTGCGTGAGCGGGGCGAATATTATCGGTCGGCTGGCAGGCTGTCAACGGTAAATTCGCCCGTATTGTCTGATTGCTTAGGTTGTGTACAGCCAAGACCAATTCTTCATCAATATAGCACGGGGGTCCGCTGATTCGCCTGCTGCCAGGATTTTAATCGCGCCAGTGGATCCTGCTGGTAGAAGCGACTAAAACAGCCATAAAGCGTAGGAAAACGTTCGAAAAGAAACTCTGGTGCGCTGAAAAAATATTCAGAGAGTACCGCAAAGCACTCGGTCGGATCCTGGGCCGCATAGTGATCCATGCCGGCGGCATCCTCTCCAACTTGATCGATTTCATCTTGCAGTGCTTCCATGGCTGCATGTAACTGCGTTTCCCACTCTACCACATCTCGTAAAGGAATCGGTGGAATACCGGTAGCTTCACCGCCGTTACGGATATCCAACTTGTGCGTGACTTCATGAATGACCAGATTAAACCCCGATAAATCGAAACTGTCCTGTACTTCTTGCCAGTTCGATATGATGGGACCCTGATCCCAGCTTTGTCCGGATTGCACCACTGGCCCGGCGTGCACCAGACCGATATCATCCTGCCATTCATCATTAACAATAAAAGGGCAGGGATAGATTAACACCTCATGGAAACCGTTTAGCCATTCAATGCCGAGCTTGATAACAACGGGCAAGAAAAACAGCAGTGCGATTCGCTGCTCAATAACGGAAGTCAGCGTCAGTCCCTGTAAAGGAATGTATACGTTTTTGAGGCTTTGTTGAATAAATCAGAACTTGTAACGACTGCGCCCCATACGGGTCGATTGTTACGTGATGCGAATACTGTTCGGCATTCCTGATAGCGTGATCCGGTTAAGCGCTTTGACCATGGCCATGGCTTCACCCACCTGA
>NZ_JAHWCO010000174.1:0-1790 GCF_020054415.1 Candidatus Symbiopectobacterium sp.
GCAGGCTTTTGATACGTTACCGAGTTCTTCGGCGAGATTGAGCAGGCCGGCTTTGTGTTTGATAATGGGATTGTTAGTATGAAGCATGAGAGTTACCTCGCGTTTTGTTTAAGGATCAGACACCCATATCAAAACCGGTAATTCTCAACCTTTCAAGGTCCAGTGTCAGATCTAGTCGCGACTAATACATATTACCCTTCGCGAGTCAACAAATCGCGCAGCGGCGCAGCGAACAGTTCAGCTCGCCAGCCGTTCAACATTTCAGGTACCGAACCTTCCTGAACAAACAACTTCCAATGCCAATTCAACAAGCGGTTAATCTGACGCCGTGATGCCAGCAACTCAGCAGAAAGTCCGCTACTTTCACTCACCTGCGTCACCAGAGTTTTAATGTCTTTAAACACGCGCTTATAGTCTGGGTAATCGATCAGATTCACGATCGGCACAGGATACTGGGATTCCGGTAGCGTATTGGCCTGTGCGACAATATCAAGCAGTGTTTTACCGTGATAACGAATTTCCAGGCCGCTCAGCCCAAGAGCGCTCAACTCGCCCAACGAGGACGGCAGGCAGCGCGCCACCTGAAGCAAATTTTCTTCCCTTACCACAAAGTTGACTGAGCTGTCGCGCTGGCGCGCCAGGTTCAGACGCCACTGAGCAAGCAGTTGCAGGCAAGCCAGTTGCTTGCCACGCAGTTGCCATGCGTTACCAAATTCACGGTAGGCCAGTTCCGGCGCGAGGATGTCCTGTTTACGCTGACACAGTAACCGGCATTCATCCAACGCCGCGTCCAGCCATCCGGCTTCACGCGTTTCGGCCACAATCTTCTCAGCCATCGGCAACAGATAGAAGACATCTGCGGCGGCATAGTCACACTGTTTCTCAGTCAACGGACGAGCCAGCCAGTCGGTACGCGATTCGGTCTTATCCAACGTCACACCTTGATAATCTGCCACTAATGCAGCAAATCCATACGACAAGGGCTTACCGAGAAAAGCAGCCAAAATCTGTGTATCGATAAACGGATGCGGCAACACGCCAAACGCATTAAGAAACACCTCAAGATCTTCACTGCTGGCGTGCAGGAACTTGGTCACCTGCGTATCTCGCAACAGCGCCACAAACGGCTGCCACGCACTGATAGTGAGGGGATCGATCAGAGAGAGGGTTTCACCGTCAAAAAGCTGGATAAGACCCAACTGCGGATAATAGGTGCGAGTGCGGACAAATTCGGTATCCAGCGCGACCTGCGTGTGCTGACGCGCCTGCTGACAAACCTGTTCTAGGCCATTGTTGTCGCTGATTAACTGATAATTCAAAACGTGTTCTCTTGTTTTTAACTGTCGGCTACTGCAAAAACAACGCCGGTATAACCGGCGCTGTTAACCTTTTGCTATGATAGCCTGTCCTGCTGCGATCTGGCAGAGAGCCTGTACACGAGATTGTGTAATTGCCTGATTTTGATATATTCAATCCAACATCAAAAGCAGGTTACTTTATGGACGAAAAACAGTTACAGGCTCTGGCTAACGAGCTGGCCAAAAATATCAAAACCCCTGACGATCTCAACCAGTTTGATCGCCTTCTGAAAAAGATCAGCGTTGAAGCTGCCCTTAATGCTGAAATGACCCATCACCTCGGTCATGAGAAGCACCAGTCCAAATCTGGAACTAACACGCGCAATGGCTACTCCACAAAGACTGTTACCACCGGCGATGGTCCGCTGGAACTGCGTACACCACGTGATCGTGATGGTTCCTTTGAACCGCAACTGGTGAAGAAGAACCAGA
>NZ_JAHWCO010000257.1:0-1377 GCF_020054415.1 Candidatus Symbiopectobacterium sp.
AATGAGCGAACTCATCAGGGAAAAATGTGCTGCGGGCGTACGCCGATGGCCACTTTACTCGATGGAAAACGGATCTGGGCAGAAAAGAATCTGAACCAGATGTAATCTGACAGACACCTGTATAAATAATCGGTAACTGTTAGATCAGGTCTGAGCTAGTACAGATGATCGATCGCATGCGAATATGCAGTTAGGGATTATCGCCATCATTATCGCTCTGCGCTTAATGCAAAATCAGAAACCAAAAGAGAAGCTGCCGTTTGATAGCCGGGGCTTTCTCTCTACCGGGATCACCATGCTGTGCCTGGTTTCCGGGTTGGAAATGCTCAGTCAACAACAGAGTCACCCGAAATATGCCTTTGCCGTCATCGCTGCCGGTATGCTTGCCCTGTTTTAGGCGATAAAACACCTGCGCACCGCGTCTACCCCGTTGATTCGCCTTGACGCATTGAGCGTTCCCACATTCCGCATCACCATGCGCGGAGGATTTGTTTTACGCGCAACCATCAGTTCCGTTCCCTTCCTGCTACCACTGATGTTTCAGGCGGGATTTGGTATGGATGCCTTTCACTCTGGTGCGTTATTACTGGCGGTTTTTTCCGGTAACCTGGCGATGAAACCTGCGACAACGCCGCTTATCCGCTATTTTGGCTTTAAAAAATTGCTGATTGGTAACGGTATTCTTTGCGTACTGTCGTTGTTAGGCTGCGCACTGTTAAGCCCCGATACACCGCAAATGGTGACATTGGTGGTACTGTTTTTAGGCGGTCTGTTTCTCTCCATGCAATTCACTGGGATCAGTTCATTGGCCTTCGCCGATGTTCCCGCGCAAGAGATGAGCTCGGCCAATACGCTTTTCAGCACCTCATTGCAGTTGGCTAATGGCCTCGGCATCACGCTCGGTGCGCTGTGTATTCGCTCGGATGCCTGGATCAGCGAGACGCTTATGCTACCCGCCATACCGGGAGTCAGTTTTCGCATCAGGTTTGCACTGATTACCGCGCTGGCACTCTGGGATATCATCAAGTTAAGTGCAGATGCGGGCAACAATGTTTCCTGCAGACCCAAATGATCGATCTACCGGTCGGAATTGGTTTCCCTCTATCGCTCAGATTTTTTCGCATTGACGGGGCTTTGTTGAATAAATAGAACTTTTGGGTAATCATCGGAGCAGATCACACAGTTGTTTCAAAATCAGGTCTCCATGGCAAAACAAAATTTTAAAATCACCAACTGGCCCTCTTATAACAAGGCCCTCAAGCAGCGCGGTTCTCTAACCGTACGGCTAGATGAATCAGCCATTGCTGCATGGACGGAAAAAAACACTACTGAACGGCGTGGACTACCTCTCCACTACTCAGATATGGTCATCACCAC
>NZ_JAHWCO010000266.1:0-6897 GCF_020054415.1 Candidatus Symbiopectobacterium sp.
CAAACACGCTTATCACGACTGGTGTCATGAAGGTGTTCGAGTTCGGCTTTTTGCTTGTCGGTAATAAATATCTTCATAGTGGGTGAGCATGATCTTCTTACCGCGTAAAATCAAGCATCTTCAATGATCACGGGTATATACATTTTATTGCGCGCTTGGACGGCGTGGAATCAATCCAAGGCAAACCCAAAGGAGATACGCTGCGTATCTCCTTTGGGTTATCAACCGTCAGAACCGTGCGATCTGATTAGCCGCGCGGCGCTTTCGGCTCCAGTGCGGTGCTGTCAGTAAAGACTGGTGACGTGGAAACGTCCTGACCTAACGCGCCGTTCAGCGCCTGCAAGTCGTTTTCATTCAAGGTGCCTAACGCTGACTTGATGTTCAACTGGTTGATCAGGTAGTCATAACGCGCGTTAGAAAGCTGCTGCTTGGCGTTATATAACGTGGTGGTGGCATCCAACACGTCGACGATGGTACGCGTACCCACCTGATAGCCCGCTTCCATCGCGTCCAGAGAGCTCTGCGCTGACACTTCTGCCTGTTTGTAAGCGTTGATGCTGCTGATCGAGGCAGAAATATTGTTAAACGAGGAGCGTACGGTCTGCACCACGGAGCGATGCGCGCTTTCCAGCAGTTCGCTGGCGCCGACAAAGCTGTGCTGTGCCTGTTTTACGCGTGAGCTGTTGGCACCGCCGCTGTAGAGCGGCACGGTTAATGACAGGCCGATTTTGTTTTGGCCTGCATCAAGATCCCTTGAGGTATTATTGGAACCGGTGTTACGCGTGTTGCTGACGCCGGAGGAAGCCGTCAGATCCAAGGTTGGCATATGGCCGGTTTCCGCTGAACGAATCTGCTCACGCGCCAGATCCTGGCTCAAGCGAGCGGACAACAGTCTCAGGTTATGGTTTTCCGCGTCTTTCAGTAAGGTGGCGATTTCCCCCGGTTTCTCGGTGGAGAATCGGGTGATGTTCAGCCCTGCCAGTTGCGGATAGAAGTTGC
Source organism: Candidatus Symbiopectobacterium sp. (assembly GCF_020054415.1). Taxonomy (NCBI): domain Bacteria; kingdom Pseudomonadati; phylum Pseudomonadota; class Gammaproteobacteria; order Enterobacterales; family Enterobacteriaceae; genus Symbiopectobacterium; species Candidatus Symbiopectobacterium sp. The sequence goes on from NZ_JAHWCO010000266.1 coordinate 1,000, forward strand.
CGCTGACCTGACGCAGATTTTCCAGCGCGTTATCCAGCGTGTTGCGAGCGGACACTTCGTTGGCCAATACGCTGTCATATTGCGCACGGGCGTTTTGTACGTCGGTGATAGCGACCAAACCGACATTAAAGCGCTGAGTGGTTTGATCGAGCTGGCGGTAAATGGCCTGTTTCTGGGCGTTAACGTAGGAGAGCGCGTCAATGGCGCGCAGCACGTTGAAATAAGCAGTGGCCGTATCCAGGATTAATGACTGCTGTGCGGTCTGATAGGTAACATCTTGAATGCCCGCCTGCTTTTCTTGCAGCGTCAGGGCGCGCCATTTCGACATATCAAACAGGGTCTGGGTCAACTGCAAGGAACCGCTGGTAACGTTGCTGTTCACGCCATTGTTATCGCGAAAACCTTTGGTGTAACCGTAGTCAGCACCGAGCCCGAGTCGTGGCAACAGGGTGCTGCGAGCCTCGTTGATTTTCTCGAAAGCGGCATCACGGGTGGCAGCCGAGCTGCGTAAATCCGGGTTGGTGGTTTTAGCTTGTTGATAGACCTGTAACAGATTTTCCGCGTGACCCACGGCGCTAAAGCCGCTCAGGCTCAGACCAATAAGAAGAGGGAGCAATTTCTTCATGTGCATTCCTTGTTGTGCAGCTAAGGCAACGATGTAGCGGAGATGGCGCTGTCAAAAAACGAATCCGGCAGATTCTATCAGAATATGCCAATAGGATAAGTTGGCTGAACGTGCCATCTTCCCCCTGACCGACCCCATTAGGGGGTTTAATTTGCTCTCAGACCCTAACGTTTGGTCAAATAGGTGTTCTATTAATCCAATTTATCACAAAGCATCGCAAGTATGATGTCCATCATGATACATGAGACACATCCTCGTACCTGCTGTTGCTCGCAAGGAGTTGAGGTATGGCTGTGTCTGCGTCCCATCCGGCGACTTTCCATAAAGACGATGTAGAAATTATTGCACGAGAGTCGCTGTACGAGGGTTTTTTTTCGCTCGAGCGCTACCGTTTTCGTCATAGGTTGTTTAACGGTGAGATGAGCGGTGAAGTCAGCCGGGAAATTCTGGAGCGTGGTCATGCGGTTGTGCTGCTGCCCTACGATCCGGTTCGGGACGAAGTGGTGTTGATTGAACAGATCCGCATTGCCGCTTATGACACCAGTCCGACCCCGTGGCTGTTTGAACTGGTGGCCGGCATGATTGAGCTAGGTGAATCTCTGGAAGCGGTGGCGCGACGTGAAGCGCAGGAAGAAGCAGGTCTCAACGTTGGGCGCTGTAAACCGATTATCAGCTATCTGGCGAGCCCGGGTGGCACCAGTGAGCGTCTGGCGGTGATGGTGGGCGAAGTCGATGCCCGTGCCGCACAGGGCATTCACGGTCTGGCCGAAGAGAATGAAGACATTCGGGTGCATGTCGTCAGCAGCGAACAGAGCTACGCCTGGGTAGAAAGTGGAATTATTGATAACGCGGCGTCTGTCATTGCGCTGCAATGGTTGGCGTTGCACCATACGCAATTGAGAAAGGCGTGGACGGAGTAAACCGATGAAACGCTACACCCCGGATTTTCCGGCCATGATGCGGCTGTGTGAAATGAATTTCGCACAATTACGCCGTTTACTGCCGCGAAAGGATGAAGTCGGAGAAAGTGCGGTTTATCATGTAAATAGTGCAAGCTATCGCTTAACGATAGTGGAATCCACGCGTTATACATCATTGGTTGAAATCCAGCAGATTGCGCCCGCCGTCAGCTACTGGAGCCTGCCAACGTTAAGCGTGCGACTCTACCACGACGCGTTGGTTGCGGAGGTGTGTGCCGGTCAGCAGATCTACCGTTTTAAAGCACGTTATGATTACCCGAATAAAAAATTGCATCAACGTGATGAAAAGCATCAAATTAATCAGTTTCTTGCTGATTGGCTAAGGTACTGCCTGGCGCATGGTCTTGCATCGGCACAGCGAAATGCCGATTCCAGTCTGTTAGACAGATTTCAGTAACCAAGGATACTATTTTTTGGAAAGTCTGCTGAAAGTTCCTGTGGCGAGTTGGGCCAGGATCAGGATTTTACAAATAACCGATACCCACTTGTTTGCCGGCGAGCACGAGACTCTGCTCGGCGTGAACACATACCGTAGTTACCATGCCGTGCTGTCTGCCATTCAGGCGCAGGGGCAGGATGTTGACCTTATTGTGGCAACGGGAGATCTTGCTCAGGATCATTCGCAGGAGGCCTATCATCACTTCACGCGCGGCATTGCGCAGCTATCCGCACCTTGCGTATGGCTGCCGGGAAACCATGATTTCCAGCCTGCGATGGTGGATGTGCTGGCGCAAGCTGGCATTGCGCCTTCCAAGCACGTGCTGTTGGGCGATGCCTGGCAGATTATTTTATTAGACAGCCAGGTGTTTGGCGAACCCCACGGCGAATTGAGTGAATATCAACTCGAGTTGCTGGAGCGCAGCCTGTTGCGTTTTCCAGAGCGTCATACGCTGTTGCTGTTACATCATCATCCGCTGGCTTCAGGCTGTACCTGGCTCGATCAGCACAGCCTACGTAACGCGCACCATCTGGATGCGGTACTGGCGCGTTATCCGCAGGTGAAAAATGTGCTGTGCGGGCATATTCACCAGGAGCTGGATCTCGACTGGAACGGGCGCAGGCTGATGGCGACGCCTTCCACCTGTGTGCAGTTCAAACCACACTGCACTAACTTTACCATTGACGATGTCGGGCCCGGCTGGCGTTATTTGGATCTGTTATCGGACGGTTCGCTGGAGACGCGCGTTTACCGCCTGAGCGGTAGCGAGTTTTTGCCTGATATGGATTCGGACGGCTATTAATGCCTACGCTACTCTACCTCCATGGTTTCAACAGTACGCCTAAATCGGCCAAAGCGACGGCGCTAGCTGCATGGCTGGCGCAGCACCATCCCCAGATTGAGATGCTGGTGCCGCAACTGCCGCCCTATCCTGCGGAGGCTGCCGATCTGTTGGAATCGTTGGTGATGGAGCGGACGGGGCATCCCATCGGCCTGGTGGGGTCATCGCTGGGCGGCTATTATGCCACCTGGCTGTCGCAATGTTTTATCTTGCCCGCAGTGGTCGTCAATCCGGCGGTAAAACCCTTCGAACTGTTGCTGGAACATCTCGGCGAATATCGTAACCCCTATACAGGTGAAGAATATGTGCTAGAGTCTCGGCATATTTACGACCTGGAAGTGATGCAGATTGAATCACTCGAGGCGCCTGATTTACTGTGGTGTTTGCTCCAGACAGGGGATGAAGTGCTAGATCATCGGCAGGCTGTGGCGTATTACACGGCGTGTCACCAGACGGTGGAATCGGGTGGGAACCACAGTTTTGTTGGGTTTGAACAGTATTTTGACCCCATTGTGCGTTTCCTTGGATTGAGCGACGATTGACCCGTTCTGTACTGCACTGCCCACGGACAGCGACAATGCGTGGTCCGTGGGCAGTGCATCCTCTCAGCGCCATTCCGTTTTACACATTTAAACAACGACTAACGCGAATATGAGTCAATCAAGTTATAACGCTGATGCCATTGAGGTGCTCAGCGGCTTAGACCCGGTGCGCCGCCGTCCGGGGATGTACACCGATACTACACGCCCCAACCATTTGGGGCAGGAAGTGATTGATAACAGCGTCGATGAAGCGCTGGCGGGCCATGCGCGCCGTGTTGACGTTATCCTGCATGAAGATCAGTCACTTGAAGTGATTGACGATGGCCGTGGTATGCCTGTGGATATCCACCCTGAAGAAGGGGTGCCCGCCGTTGAACTGATTCTGTGTCGCCTGCACGCTGGCGGGAAATTCTCCAACAAAAACTATCAGTTCTCCGGTGGTTTGCACGGTGTGGGCATCTCGGTGGTGAACGCGTTATCTTCACGGGTGGAATTGACCGTGCGCCGCGACGGGCAGGTTTACGACATTGCCTTCGAAAACGGCGAGAAGGTGCAAGCGTTAACGGTGAGCGGCACCTGCGGACGGCGCAATACCGGTACACGTGTGCATTTCTGGCCGGATGCCAGCTTTTTTGACAGCCCGCGTTTTTCTGTCTCGCGCCTGACGCATTTATTGAAAGCCAAAGCGGTGCTGTGCCCCGGCGTGGAAATCACGTTTAAAGACAAGGTCAACAATACCGAACAGCGTTGGTGCTACCAGGATGGCCTGAACGACTACCTGTGCGAAGCCGTTAACGGTTTGCCGACGCTGCCGGAAAAACCGTTTATCGGCGCTATCGCGGGCGATACCGAAGCGGTGGACTGGGCGTTGCTGTGGCTGCCGGAAGGGGGCGAACTGCTGACGGAAAGCTACGTCAATCTGATCCCCACGGTACAAGGCGGAACGCACGTTAACGGCCTGCGTCAGGGCTTGCTGGATGCCATGCGTGAGTTTTGCGAATTCCGCAATATTCTCCCGCGCGGCGTGAAACTCAGTGCCGAAGATATCTGGGAACGCTGTGCTTATGTGCTGTCGGTGAAGATGCAGGATCCGCAGTTTGCCGGGCAGACCAAAGAGCGCCTTTCTTCGCGTCAGTGCGCCGCGTTTGTGTCTGGCGTGGTGAAGGATGCGTTTAGCCTGTGGCTGAACCAGAACGTGCAAGCGGCTGAAATACTGGCAGAATTAGCAATTTCCAGTGCCCAGCGTCGCATGCGTGCGGCCAAAAAAGTGGTGCGCAAAAAATTGACCAGCGGCCCGGCGTTGCCGGGGAAACTGGCGGACTGCACCTCACAGGATTTGAATAAAACCGAACTGTTCCTGGTGGAAGGGGATTCTGCGGGCGGCTCCGCCAAGCAGGCGCGTGAGCGTGAGTTTCAGGCCATCATGCCGCTCAAGGGCAAGATCCTCAATACCTGGGAAGTCTCTTCCGATGAAGTGCTGGTCTCGCAGGAAGTGCATGATATTTCTGTCGCAATCGGCATGGATCCCGACAGCGACGATCTCAGCCAGTTGCGCTATGGCAAGATCTGTATTCTTGCGGATGCCGACTCGGACGGTTTGCACATAGCCACGCTGCTGTGTGCGCTGTTTGTGCGCCATTTCCGCCCGTTGGTCGCAGGCGGCCATGTGTATGTCGCCATGCCGCCGCTCTACCGTATCGATCTGGGTAAAGAGGTGTACTATGCGCTGGATGAAGAAGAAAAAGCCGGCGTGTTGGAGCAGCTTAAGCGCAAGAAGGGCAAGCCTAACGTTCAACGTTTTAAAGGGTTGGGCGAGATGAACCCGCTACAGTTGCGCGAAACCACACTTGATCCCAATACGCGCCGCTTGGTGCAGCTCACCATCAGCGAAGACGATGTGAACGAAACGCTGGCGGTGATGGATATGCTGCTGGCGAAGAAACGCTCGGAAGATCGCCGCAACTGGCTGCAAGAGAAGGGCGATCGTGCGGATATCGAGGTGTGATGCTGCTATCGCGTAATCTTGTATAAACAGAACCGCTCTAGCGCGTGACCCGCCGGTATTTTGGGATAATTAAAATCTTTACCGGTGTTGGTCATGCCTACCTTTATCATCACACGCTGTGAAGCCATATGTTGCAGCGGGGTATAGGCGTAGACCTCTGGTGACTCAAGTTGCTCAAAGGCATAACGGACTACGCGTTTTGCCCCTTCCGTGGCATAGCCGTTTCCCCAGTGCCACGCCTGTAAGCGCCAGCCCGCTTCGATAAGCGGCGCGTGAGGAATGCCGCTCTCTTCCTGCTGCATATTCGCATCGTGATCGATCAGTGATTCGCATGAAAGGTCGATCACTGATTCGCGTCGTATCGATCACTCCGGGACTTAACTCTTTTAACCTCCTCTCCATTCGCAGTTTCTACTGAAATGGAGATAACGATGGCCAGAAAGAGAAAAAGCAGGAGTCCCATGGA
>NZ_JAHWCO010000055.1:0-2270 GCF_020054415.1 Candidatus Symbiopectobacterium sp.
CTATCACCGGCGCTCAGTGGCTGAAACGGCCATGTTCCGGTTCAAAAGGCTTCTGGGTGGTCATCTAAGTCTGAGAGACTACGATGCTCAGGTGGGTGAAGCCATGACCATGGTCAAAGCGCTTAACCGGATCACGCTATTAGGAATGCCGAACAGTATTCGCATCACGTAACAATCGACCCGTATGGGGCGCAGTCGTTACAATTTCTGATTTATTCAACAAAGCCGTTGTCAATGCGTTCTCAATCTCGAAACTATCGTTTTTTCATGAAGATGTTAAGCTGATTGTCACGCGGTTTTACCCTGATACGGTGATAACCACCGACCTTATCGATGTGGTAAACAGCACGTTGGTTGCCTATCAACGACTGTTGCTGGTCACCGATCCGGCTCAAGTAAAAAGCACGCTGGACATGCTGTGCGATCTGCGCAAACGCTGTGGCCAGTTGCTGGATAAATTGGTTGCCAGCAACAGCCCTGAGGCATCGCAACAGGTCATTCTGGATATCCAACAGATTCGTCCACAGTTTCTGGCATCATGCGATAAGATTATTGCAGCGCTGAACGCCGGAGATCGTGAGGCCGGTGTGCGGGAATTTTCCACCGCCATGAATGATATACAGCGCAACTACTGCGAGCAAGTGCGCAAACTGGTCGCTTTTCAAAACGGCACCATGACCAAAACCCTCGATACCATGACCACCACCTACAACCAAACGCGGCTGCTGCTGGTATTGATCTGCCTGGCAGCAGCAGCGCCAGGCGGTATAATCGCCTGGCTTATTACGCGTAGCGTGAAACGTCCGATTCATCAGGCGCTGGTCGATCGTGTAGCGCAGTGCGATATTACTTATCGCGTACAGGCTGTTCATCAGGATGAAACCGGTCTGCTGCTCAAGGCATTGGATAACATGAACAGCAGCCTGCGTCATATTGTGGGCCAAGTACGCGATGGTGCTGAGGCGATTTCCACGGCGGCTTCACAGATTGCCACGGGGAATCAGGATCTCTCTGCGCGTACCGAAGAGCAGGCCAGTTCGCTGAAACAAACTGCCTCCTCCATGGAAGAGCTGACCTCAACCATCAAGAACACCGCAGATAATACCCGCCAGGCAACGTCGGTTTCGCATCAGGCATCAGATGCAGCCAAAAACAGCAGTGAAGTGATGCTCTCGGTGACGCAAAAAATGCGTGGTATTCAATCATCATCGCAGCGCATGGCTGAGATTATTGGCGTTATCGACAGCATTGCATTCCAAACCAATATTCTGGCACTCAATGCAGCCGTAGAAGCGGCGCGCGCGGGTGAGCAAGGGCGCGGTTTTGCCGTGGTCGCCAGCGAAGTGCGTTCACTGGCGCAGCGCAGTGCGACGGCAGCCAAGGAGATTAAGACGCTGATCGATGATACCGTCAGCAACATTCAGGACGGGATGAATCTGGTAGACAGTGCCGATGAAACTCTGGGTCGTTTGACCAACCATGTACAGGACGTTAACGCCATCATCGCGGAGATTTCTCAAGCCAGCCAAGAACAGAGCGATGGCGTTAGCCAGATTAACGTCGCGCTTGTGCAGATTGATACCACGATCCAGCAGAATGCCGCGCTGATGGAAGAGTCGGCGGCCGCTGCGATGTCGCTGCAATCCCAAGCGTCAGCATTGACCCATACAGTGAGTGCACTCAAACTTAATGCCGGAGAGGCTACTGCCACGCCGTTGTCCACACGGTAATCAACGGTTGCCCAGCCAGCCAAGCCCACGCTGGCCTTGGCCACAGGCACATCCGCACAGAATAATCAGGACTGGACCTCGTTTTGATCCCTCTTCTGGGCGCTGCATCGCCAGCGCCCAGTTTTTCTTTGCCACAACACCGCTAATCCTTGTGCTGCTTGTGCCGCATTAGCGCCAAGTCCTCTGGGATATCCTGCACAATCACTTTGTTGCGCCCAGACTTTTTAGCGCGATACAGTGCATTATCAGCGGTTTTAAGTGCGGCATCGATAGGCACTTCTTTCGGCAGGAAGGGGTCGTGTATTCAATGAGTTGATGTAGCATCAAACGTAGTACTCGCGTTCGATGTAAGTACCGATGATCCTATCGTGCATTTCGGATGATTTTGAATATCCGAGAGTCTTGCGATTGAGCCGTTGCAATCGGTTACGCAGTGTCAGATGTGCACGCTCAATACGCTGTGTATACAGCTTGCTAACAATGTGTTTTACTTTTGGAAGTTCGTCGTTGTAAGCCCTGTAGCCATCCGTGTTTGCATGA
>NZ_JAHWCO010000205.1:0-10798 GCF_020054415.1 Candidatus Symbiopectobacterium sp.
AATGCCGCCTTCAGCAGCCAGTTCCTGATAACGGTAAAATGTATCGCGTGACACGCCCATGATCTTGCAGGCTTTTGATACGTTACCGAGTTCTTCGGCGAGATTGAGCAGGCCGGCTTTGTGTTTGATAATGGGATTGTCAGTATGAAGCATGAGAGTTACCTCGCGTTTTGTTTAAGGATCAGACACCCATATCAAAACCGGTAACTCTCAGCCTTTCAAGGTCCAGTGTCAGATCTAGTCGCGACTAATACAAATGACATGCCAAAAGAATACGCCCGGTTTAAGCGTATTCAAATCTGTGCCGCATCACCGTCGTCAATTACCGATTAATCTGGAACAGTGACATACCCGACATATTTTGATATGTGGTATAAGCAGCTTGTAATGAGGCTTGTTGCATAACATAAGTCGAAATAGCAGATAGCCAGTCCGTATCCACTAATGCGCTTTTTGCCTGCGAGTTTGCCATCGTGCGGTCAGCCCCAATCGCATCCAACTGATCAAGTTCTCCTAACTGAATACCGAGCGTAGACTGAACAGACGAGACGTTATTCAGTGAGTTCCGAAGCCCTCTATTTGCCGTATCCAGTGAACTTTGAAGCGATTCACGCGCCGCATTATCACCGTCAGCAATCGGTGTTTTCAGCGCATTGATGGCGATATCTAAGGTAGCAAACAGATCTTTTTGGATAGAACCATCGGGCTCTTTCACTGCATCCCCCGTCGCACTGTTGAATACCTGTGGTCCAATATTACTTACCGTCATGGTGCGACTGGAATCAACTTGTTGCGATATTGCCGTATGACCACCCGTGTAGGTTACTACTTTGGTTACAGGGTGTTGCACATAAGGAGCGGTTGTCGTCTGATAGCCTGCGAAAATATAATTACCATTGCCATCCGTAGTATTGGCAATATTCAGTAATTGTGCCTTCATCACCTCAAGAACTTCGGCTTGAGTGTTACGGTCATCGTTACTTCCAACACCACCGGCGCTGATCACGGTTGTCGAAGCCGAGGTCACCGCCGTGACAACGCTTTCCAGCACGGTCAATTCCAGCGACATATTTTGCCGAGAAAAAGTTCTGGCCAAAGTAAATTGAGAAGTTTCCGCCTGGGCCTGCCCGATCATGACGGCCTGAGAGGCAGCGATCGGATCGTCAGAAGGTGTCGAAACTTTCGTACCGCTGGCTAATTGCTCGCCAGCTTTCTGCCAAATCGACTGACCATTCAGAATACCATTCATATTCTGCTGATATATCATGCTGGTGCTTAAGCGCATGGTATAAGTTCCTCTTTATTCGATCACCAATTAGCTGCGGATAGATAACAACGCGTCAAAAAGTGCCTGTGCGGTTTGAATCACTTGCGCATTGGCCATGTAATACTGCTGGTAACGCATCAGATCGCCATATTCTTCGTCCAGATTGACACCCGATACGGACTGTTGCTGAGCAGTGAGCTGTGTAACAACGTTCTTTTGTGCGGTGCTGTTGATCTTCAACGTGTTGGTCTGGTTACCAATATCACCCACGATACTGGCGTAGGCACCGGTAAATGTCGCGGTATTACCCACAATTTTTTCATTCTGCAACGCCAAGAGTGCCTTGGCATTGGTGTTGTCACTGGGACCACCTGATTCGCCGGGCACTTCGTTGCCATCTTCATCCAGCTTGGTTGAAGCTGTAGCCACTTTATTCGGATCGGTGATGGACACTTTCATATCAATGATGACATCACTTACCGGTTTAAGCAGATAAGTATCACCTGCCGCTGTTGGGGTGGCACCATCTGTAATGGTGACTTCAAGTCCATCAAACGAAAGCTTGCCATCGGCATCCGGAGTCAGCCCCGTTATCGTAGTATTAGTAGCGGTACGCGTGATATCCCATGAAGTGCCATTGAAACGCATCGAATAATCTGTTGCCTGCACCGATTTTGTATCAGTGTAGGTCGCATTTAACACCGCATTACCGGTATTTTTGCTATTTTCGTAAACAACAGGTCCGCCAAATTGGAATAAATCATCACCAGGATCACCGTGATAGTCATACCCGGCTTTATGTTGGGTATTAAACGCATCCGCGAACGCCAGCGCCAATTGGTTGACCTGATTACGTGTAATATCAAGGGGATCCGTTCTGAAAGAAATTAACCCACCGAGCTTACCCCCGGATAAGGTGCTGTCACGGAGCTCACTCACACCAACGGTCGGATCGTCATACCCCACAGCAACACGCTGTGGATTGCTGCTAGAGGGAATCGTCACAAAATCAAAGCTGCGCGTGCTCTGAACCAAGTTCATTCCATTCTTGAGTGACACATTGTAAATAGAGCCATCTTGAATTGTGACGTCCACACCCACCAATTTGTTGAGTTCATCCACCAACAAATCGCGCTGATCGAGCAAATCGTTAGGTTGAGCCCCCTTATTAGCCCACTGCAAACGCGTAATTTCTTTATTCAGATTAGCAATCTGACTGGTGTAGGTATTTACCTGCCCAACCACGCTTTTGATTTCGCTATTAATGCTTGATTCCATGTCACGCAAGTATTTATCGGTAACCTGAAACTGGTTTACCAACCCTTGCGCTTTGCCGATCATTGTTTGACGGGCTGATGAGTCGCCTGCATTATTCGCAACGTTTTGCAGGTTGGCAAAAAATTCCTGCATGGATGTAGAGAGATTGGTTGTACTGCTTGCCAGCAAGTTATCAATTTTCGATATATGTTCGTAGCTGGTAGTTACCGAACTACTGGTGGCTTGTGCTGAGAGCAATTGGCTGGCAATAAATTGGTTATAATCACGATTAATGGATACCAGATTCACGCCATTACCGATATAAACACCGCCTGTGCTTGTTCCTGTGGCCTGTTCAATCAGCGCAGTCTGTCGGCTGTATCCAGTCACCGCCTGATTACTGATATTGTTGCTGACTGCACTCAATGCTGCCTGTGCTGCCTTCAACCCACTCATTGCGGTATTTACCAAATTGGACATGTAAACTTCCTTTCTACAGGCGTGAATGCCGTACACGTTGATAATATGCCGAAAGTGCGTTATTCACTTTCATCGCTGATTCAGGTTATCGGCAAAACAGGGAAAATCTTCAGAAAAAATCAAAATAGTTGGCTTAAATCATGTGTGTAAGCCTTAACTGCTTTTTCACTGGTAATCTTCATTTGTTGAATCATGGTGATCAACTTTTGCGCATACTGAGGATCGGTAGCATAACCTGCACGCTGCAAGGCGTGGGCAGCTTGCTCAGCACTGCCTGCTGCTGCCACATTGCTATAACGTGGGTTGTTGGTCAGCAATTTGACGTAATCACCCAACGCATCCATATAAGAATCATAAACACGGAAGCTTGCCTTGACCTTTTTCGCCACGCCATCTTCATATTCTGTGGTGGTGATTTCGGTAACAGGGCCATCCCAATTGCTACCCGCTTTGATACCAAACAGGTTGTGGCTCGGACGACCATCCGCCGTTGGAATTTCGCGTTGTCCCCAACCGGACTCCAGCGCGGCCTGAGCCATAATCAAGTGATGAGGGATCCCGCTTTGCTGGCTGGCAATCTGCGCAGGCACAGCGAGTTGCGAAACAAAATTGCTGCTGGATAGCGGCAACGCCGAGCCGCTGGAAGGTAATTTTGGCAAGGCTTTACGCACCATCTGCTCTACCTCGGCTGTCGGCATTGTTCTGAGCAGTGTACCGTCAAAACGTAATGGGACTGCTGGAACACTTTCCTCGGCCGTGGTGGAAGAAGGGCTCCCTACGTTCTGCGTAGCCGTAAGTTGCTTAACCATAACATCAGCCAACCCCAGCCCTTTACCAGATGCAATTTGCTGCCCCACCTGCTGATCATACATTGAGGTATAGAGCCGCGTTTGGTCGTTATTGAGCAGCCCATCCTCTATAGAAGCCGAACGCATGCTTTTCATCATCAGTTGAACAAAAATGCCTTCCATCTGGCGCGCTACTGCCCGAATTCCCTCTTTGTTTTGCGGATCGGTAGAAACTTCGCGCTTGAGTGAATTGAGTGACTGCGCGTCATACGCGGCATTATTGAGGGACTGAATATCGGCCATTAGATGATTTCCAGTTTAGCACGCAGACAACCTGCACTCTGCATTGCTTGTAAAATCGACATCAACTCCATCGGTGTCGCCCCCAATGAATTCAGCGCACGCACTACGTTATTCAGATTGGCGCTGGCATTAACCCGCTGTAATGCACCGCCACCCTGCTGGAGTGATATTTCGGTTTGAGGAGTGACTACGGTTTGCCCCCCCGCCAACGGCGTATCTGGTTGGCTTACAACATGTTGCTGGTTGATAGTGACAGAGAGATTACCCTGCGCAATCGCACAACTTTGCAATGTCACTTCACGGTTCATCACCATTGAACCGGTGCGAGAGTTAACGATAACCCTGGCATCCTGCACACCGATATTCACATCAAGATTCTGTACGTCTGCCAAAAATCGCACCTGAGAACTACTGCCACGCGGGGCGATCACCTGAATAGTACGTGAGTCAACTGGCGTGGCGCTGCCCCCCAGACCGGAGCGATTAATGGCATCACTCACACGCTGCACCATGGAGAAATCATCCTGCTTTAATTGCAGCATGATCAGGTTGGATGCACCAAAGGTCGAAGGCAGTTCCCGCTCAATCACTGCGCCGTTAGTAATGCGACCGCCCGCCAATTGGTTGACTTGTACGCTGCTACCGCCGGCGGCCGCACCTGCGCCGCCGACCAGTACGTTACCTTGCGCCAACGCGTAGACCTGGTTATCCACCCCTTTTAACGGGGTCATCAGTAACGTGCCACCGCGTAAACTTTTGGCATTGCCCATTGAAGAGACAACCACATCAATGGATTGCCCAGCACGGCCAAAGGCCGGGAGTTTTGCTGTCACCATCACTGCTGCCACGTTTTTCAACTGCATGTTAGTGCCTGCCGGCACAGTGATACCCAACTGTGACAACATGTTGGTCAGGGTTTGCTTGGTAAAAGGTGTTTGCATCGTCTGATCACCAGACCCATCAAGCCCCACAACCAAACCATAACCAATCAGGGAGTTTTCCCGCACGCCTTGTATATCGACAAGGTCACGGATCCTGTCGGCCTGCGAACTCGCAGGCAGGAAAGCCACCAAGGCTAACATCAGGCTAAAAAACGACGCGATCCGCATTCGGTACCTCTTCACTTAGCTTAGAACGGAGAAACGTTGAGGAAGAAACGCTGCAACCAACCCATGTTTTGCGCTTCATTGATATAACCGTTACCCACATATTCGATACGGGCATCGGCCACCTGAGTCGAAGGCACAGAGTTAGTACCGCTGATGGTTCTCGGGTTCACAACACCAGAGAAGCGTATAAATTCGGTACCTTGATTGATGGCAATCTGTTTTTCGCCCACAACCTGCAAGTTACCGTTCGCTAACACCTGCCCCACTGTCACCGTAATAGTGCCACTGAAGGTGTTGTTAGCATTGGCTCCACCTTTGCCGGCAAAATCATTTTTGCCTGAAGCTTCAAGGTCAGCGCGATTATTACCTAATGGACCTTCCAGATAGCGCGGTACAGTCGTCACACCAAATGACGAGGAGCCGTCGCGGCTGGCAGAAGCCGACGAGCTCTTACTTGCACTTACATTTTCCTGCAGAACAATGGTCAATATATCACCCACATTTCTCGGGCGACGGTCTTCAAACATCGGCTGATAGCCATAATTCATAGGCTGAACAGCCTGGAAGATAGATCCATTTGGCGCTGCAGTCGTGGGTGGCGCTGGTTGCGCGGACGTGGGGCCGTTAACAACTTTATCATAAGGAATATAAGCGCAACCACTTAGCGTAAAAATCACGACCAACATCAGAGATTGCGGCTGGCACAACAACTTGGTAACCGGCCTTTGCATCATCATCACTACGGATATCACCTTAAAAGGTTGCCCATTTATTCATACTCAACGGGGCAATGACAGAATAAACCGGATATCAAATGTATTGCCGTTTTATCCACACCATCGCCCCGTTAATCGCCCAGTTTTACAGCTGGGTCAATTTCTGCAACATCTGATCGGAGGAAGATATAGCCTTACTGTTGATTTCATACGCACGCTGCGTCTGGATCATTGAGACCAATTCTTCTGCCACGTTGACGTTAGAGGTTTCTACAAATTTTTGACACAACAGGCCAGCCCCGTTCAAACCAGGGTTGATTTCATTGGGCGCACCTGAACTGGTGGTTTCCAGATAGAGGTTTTCACCAATGCTTTCCAAGCCGCTGTCATTGATAAAGGTCGCTAACGTCATTTGCCCAATCTGGTTCGTTGCCGTCTGCCCTTGCAACTTGACACTGACAACACCATCGCGACCAATGGTGAGTTCCGTGGCATTGGCAGGAATCGTGATGGCTGGCTGAACCAGATAGCCACTTGAGGTTACCAACTGACCATTACCGTCCAGTTGAAATGCGCCGTCACGGGTATAAGCCGTCGTACCATCAGGCATCTGCACTTGGAAAAACCCTTGCCCATTGATAGCGACATCTTTGGAGTTTCCGGTTTCCGACATCCCACCCTGAGTATGAATTCGCTCAGTAGACACTGGGCGAACCCCGGTACCCAATTGTAAACCAGAAGGCAGCGTTGTCTGTTCCGACGACTGAGCACCTGGCTGGCGGATGGTTTGATACATCAGATCTTCAAACACAGCGCGTTGACGTTTAAACCCATTGGTGCTGACGTTCGCCAAGTTGTTGGAGATAACGTCCATATTGGTTTGCTGTGCGTTCAAACCGGTTTTTGCAATCCACAACGAACGGATCATAAAGCAACTCCTTCACGCAAATGGCGTGTTAGCTTATTGCCAATAGTTGATTGGCACTCTGTGCATTAGTGTCGGCACTGCTAATCACTTTCATCTGCATGTCAAAGCGACGTGAGTTAGCAATCATATCCACTAGGGCACCGACTGAATCGACATTGCTGCCTTCAAGTACGCCGGGCATGATTCGTACAGTGGGGTCATTCTGTAATACGTTGCCGCGCTGCTGCTGGGCCGCTTGGGTCAAACGAAATAAACCGTCGTCAGAACGCGTTACTTCTTTCCCGGTTGCTTTCACCAGTTTCAACCGACCTAGCTGAGCTATCGTATTGGGAGCATCGCCTGCATTGAGTGAGGAGATAGTACCATCAGCGGAAATACTGATTTGCGCATTGGGTGGAATCTCAATCGGGCCGCCGTCTCCAACGACAACGCGCCCCTGGATGGTCAACTGACCATCAGCATTGATCTCCATATTCCCATTGTGAGTATAGGCTTCACCATTCGCGGTTTGCACTGCCAACCAACTCTCTTTTGGCAGTGCAATATCCATGGAACGCCCGGTGTAATCCATCACACCTTCCGACATATCCGCCCCTGGCGTAGAGGCCACCACCAGAGTACGCGTTTGTAACGTCGGTCCATTGATAGGTACAGCGCGCAACGCAGCCAATTGAGCCTTGAAACCTGGTGTTGACGCATTCGCCAAGTTGTTGGTCGTGATCGCTTGCTTTTCAAGTGACTGGCTAGCTCCGCCCATCGCGGTATAAATAGCGTGATCCATGGAATATCTCCGCTAAAACGATTAACGCAAGCTGACCAATGTTTGCAGAATGGAATCCTGCGTTTTGATAGTCTGCGCATTAGACTGGTAGAAACGCTGAGCAACGATCATATCCACCAACTCTTTACTCATATCCACGTTGGAACTTTCCTTCATATTGCCAAGCAACGACCCAAGGCTTCCCACGCCAGCCTGCCCGATAACTGGCTGACCAGATTTTTCCGTACTGGACCAAACGTTATCTCCTTGGATTGATAGACCTTCCGGGTTAGAGAAACTGGCCAGCGCAATCTGTCCCAACGGTTGTGTTCTGTCGTTGGAGTATTTACCGGTGATGACACCACCATCACTAACGCTATAACCGACCAAATCTCCGGGCGGATAACCATTTTGCGTAGGTGTTTTGTTGCTGTTCGCACTAAAGTTCTGTTGCACGCTGCCAGCAAAATCAAGCGTGAAGGTCGATGCCAGAGAACCATTCAGTGCCGGTAGTGGGATGGTGCTGGCTCCCGTGACAACCGTCGACTTACCAGTGGTAATCGTCGGTGTCTGCGATTTCAACGCTCCGCTTTCCGTAAACTCCAGTGCAATTTTAGTGAAATCAGCACCTGTTACTGAGCCATCCTGCACGTTTACCGTCCAGGCGTTATCGCCTGTTTTTTCGAAATACAGCCCGATATTATGTGGATTGCCCAATGTATCGTAGACAGTAATCGATCCCTTATAGTTCGCCGTTTCCGGGCTAGCAGGATCGAAGACCTGAACGGCATCGGATGAATTAAGGTTGGCGATAATTGACGCGACAGTCGTCTGTTGAGCAGCCATCGCTGTTTCAGGGATAGTCAACGGTACCGGATCAGCACCTTGCTGAATAACAGGCGGCGTGCCAACAACAGGATAACCGGTCAATTGCATGCCTTGCATATTAACGATATTACGGGTAGCACCATCCAGTGTGAACTGACCATTGCGGCTAAAATACACAGAACCACTACTGTCCTGCACACGTAAGAAACCATTACCTCTGATTGCAACATCCAGTGCTCGTGAACTGGAATTTAGTGAGCCATCACAGAAATCCTGCAATGTGGACGAAACCTTTGTTCCTAAGCCAGTACCACCAGCAAACATATCTGCAAATGCAATGGTACCCGTTTTAAATCCCACAGTTGACGAGTTGGCAATGTTATTGCCAATTACGTCCAGCTGTTTCGATGCGGCATTCAAGCCGCTAACCGCTTGATAAAAACTCATGGTGCTCTCCGGATGAGTCGGTTAATTCATGCTTCAGAACCAGGTTTCGAGGTAGGCCAGATTCTGTGCTCAATGCTGTCTTTCAGTTACAAAATCTGCCGCACATCATCCAAGGTCGCTTTGCCTTGCAGCCCCAAATCCAATTGGGCACCAGAGTCATTGCGAACAACCCCATTAACCAAGGCATAACGTAATGGCTGTACAGTTTGTTGAGCCCCATTCGTGCTGGCCGCAACAGTAAAGGTATAGGACCCATCAGAAGCAGCAGTACCGTCTGCCAACTTGCCATCCAAACCCCATGAATGCACACCGGCGGTTAGCGCACCAAGTTCAAGGGTGCGCGCCACCTTACCTGTACTGTCAGTGATGGTAACAGTGACGTTTTCAGCCGCACTTTCAAGCTCAAGGCCAAACGGTGTGCTGGTATCATTACCCACCAAAATCTCGTTTCCGGGAAGCATCACACCATGACCAATCAGAGTCGTTGCCTGTATAGACTGGTTCTTGTTGATCTGCCCAGAAATAGAACCGAGTGTCGTGTTGAGCTTCTCAATCCCGCTTACGGTGTTCAACTGCGCCAACTGACTGACCAATTGATTGTTGTCCATCGGGTTACTGGGATCCTGATTCTTTAACTGAGCGACCAGCAGCGTCAAAAATTGATTATGTAGATCAGCACTGGTGTTTGCCGTTACGGAGTTTGACGAGCTGCTGGTACTGCTCGTCTTACTGGCGGAAGTGGTATCATTAATCGTTACCGACATTTATACGAATCTCCCAGTTATTGCCCGATAGTCAATGTTTTCAGCATCATCGTCTTCGTTGTATTCAGCACCTCGACGTTGGCCTGATAACTGCGCGATGCAGAAATGGTGTTGACCATCTCCGCGACCGGGTCCACGTTTGGCATACTGACATAACCTTGCCCATCCGCTAACGGATTACCGGGTTCATAAACCAGACGCGCAGGGGAAGGGTCTTCGATAACGTTGGAGACTCGCACTCCTCCCGTTGCCTGACCTGCCGGAGCATTTACTTCAAAAACAACCTGCTTGGCACGATAGGGTTGCCCATCTGGGGCAGTCACACTGTCTGCGTTCGCTAGGTTACTTGCACTGACATTCAAACGCTGGGATTGCGCTGAGAGTGCGGAACCGGAAATATCAAATATGCTTAGCAGTGACATAACGCCTTAGCCTCCTCTTCCATCACCCTCAGGATGAACCTGATTGCAGTACTGACATCATGCCTTTGATCTGACCACCCAATACGGTAAGACTGGTTTGATATTTCAGGCTGTTGTCGGCAAAATTGGTACGTTCACGATCCATATCAACGGTATTGCCATCCAGGGCAGGTTGATCGGGAACGCGATACAGTAAATCAAGTTCTGGCGGCTGAAAGTTCTGTGCCGGGATATGACGAGTGGAGGTGGTTTTCAACGCAATCCCCGTGCCGCTCACTCGGCCTTGCTCCATCACTTTTTTGAGCTGGCTGGAAAAATCGATATCGCGCGCCTGATAACCCGGCGTGTCAGCATTGGCGATATTCGCCGCCAAGATTTCTTGTCGTTGGGCACGCAGATTCAACGCTTCCTGTTGAAACCGGAATGAGGCGTCAAGTTTGTCGAGCATGCTCCCTCCGCAAATGAGAATTTGGAGTTGGTAGGATAATTCCTATGCTGATACAGCCATCGCGAGAATAAGCGTGAAATGCAACGCTATTTATTGCCTTAACGCTACTAGCTCAGACCTGATCTGACAGTTACCGATTACTTATACAGGTGTCTGTCAGATTACATCTGGTTCAGATTCTTTTCTGCCCAGATCCGTTTTCCATCGAGTAAAGTGGCCATCGGCGTACGCCCGCAGCACATTTTTCCCTGATGAGTTCGCTCATTATTGTAATGCCACAA
>NZ_JAHWCO010000482.1:0-17095 GCF_020054415.1 Candidatus Symbiopectobacterium sp.
CCTTCTAGTAAGAGAATGCAATGAATACCAACAAGGTGGACACAACCTCATTTTGGACTAGATCCAAACAAAATAACTATAGTTTATATTTGAGAAAAACAAAGTGTATAAGAGAACAAAATTTCATACGAATACGTGGTTCATGGTGGGAGATATAGAACGGCCATAATTTTACAGAATTTCATGACCCAAAAAATTTTCAACCCTGTATATATTCTAAAATTATAGATCGCAGCTCATTACTGGTCCGGTGCTGCCCATGGGGCGGGAACTCAATAGAATAATCAACAACCGCGCGTTCAGTGGCTTCGTCGGCGCGGTTCTTCAGGTTCGGAACCCGGCGGTTCTGGTTAACCAGCGCATCAATGCCGCCTTCAGCATCCAGTTCCTGATAACGGTAAAATGTATCGCGTGACACTCCCATGATCTTGCAGGCTTTTGATACGTTACCGAGTTCTTCGGCGAGATTGAGCAGGCCGGCTTTGTGTTTGATCATGGGATTGTTAGTATGAAGCATGAGAGTTACCTCGCGTTTTGTTTAAGGATTAGACACCCATATCAAAACCGGTAACTCTCAACCTTTCAAGGTCAAGTGTCAGATCTAGTCTCGACTAATACAATTCATCCCCTGTATTCACTAAACGCGATATCAGCCACGATATTTTTATCGGCAATGAAAGCCACGATGTCCAATGAATATGACTCTCTAATTCACGTTATGCAGAAACTGATTGTCATCAAATAGCGCAAAACGTTGAGATGACCTGCCACTTTAATTATTCGCTCATCATTATCGTTACTATATAAAGAGAAAATGTTTTTTGCGCCACTTACCGCATGTTTATTTCACTGTTCCGTCATATTCGCGGCGTCAATCAGGGAAACTGAGAGACAAAAAAAGAGGCCGTTTAGCACGGCCTCTCAGACTGATGATTACGTCACGTCAACAACTCGTCATCCCCGACTTCCCTCTTGTTATCCTCGGCGAAAGCCGGGGATCCCTGAAAGAATAAACGCGTTTCTTCTGCACGAGATTCCCGCCTTCGCGGGAATCACGGTTTCAAGCAGGACTGGCACCATTTCTGCCCGCTATACCGTAAGCGTGCTGCTACGATGCCTGTACCTGCGGCGCTTCATTCTCACTGCCAAAACCACGCAGCCCGACCACGTGCACATGCTCCTGATTCTGAAACACTTTACGCACCAGCTTATAGGTGGTGCCTTTTTCCGGACTGATATTTTCCGGTGCAGCAATCACCAACTGCATTTCCAACCGCTCACACAGTTCGAATAACGTAGCGATGGATTTCGCATCCAGACGCGCCGCTTCATCGAGGAACAGCAAACGACACGGGATAATATCTTTGCCGCGCAAGCGTTTGGATTCATCTTCCCAGCTCTGCACCACCATCACCAGAATCGACATCCCGGTCCCGATCGCTTCACCGGTGGAAAGCGCGCCGCTCTCTGCACGCAACCAGCCATCGGCGCCGCGATTAACCTCCACTTCCATCTCAAGGTAGTTGCGGTAATCGAGCAGTTCCTCACCGATGGTTTGCGGCGTGCGTTGTCCCATATCCACTTCAGGATTAAGGCGTTGGTAAAGCTTCGCCAGCGCTTCTGAGAAGGTCAACCGGTTGCTGCTGAACAGGTCCTGATGCATCTCTTGCTGTTCCGAGAGCACATTGAGCAGCGTGGTGTGTGTTTCACGCACGTTGACGTTCAAGCGCACACTTTTCACCTGCCCAAACGCAACCGCCTGCAAGCCCTGGTTCAGCATGCGTATGCGGTTTTGCTCACGCTGGATGGTTTTGCGAATAATGTTTGCCACGCTCTTGGAACTGATCGCCAGCGTTTTCTCACGCGCGGTCAGTTCTTCGGTCAGGCGGTTGAGTTCAATTTCCATCTGCTCAATGGCTTCAACTGGATCATCGGTACGAATAATGTCCTGACGAATACGCTCACGCAGATGCTGATAAACCGCAATATAGAACTGCACTTTGCGCTCAGGCCGCTTTGGATCTTCCGATGCGCGCAGCACATCACGCAGATGTTCATTATCCGCAACCGCCAGTCGCAATGCCCCCAGCGCTTTATCCGACATGGATCTCAATTCGTCAGCGTCCATGTAGGCCAGTTCACGACGGTGCAAACGGCGCTCCACGCCATTGTCTTTCACCAGGCGCATGACGGCACACCAGACCGCCTTCGCAGTCACCACCTGTTCGCGCATCTGGTGATAATCACGTTCCACTTTGCGCAATTTTTTCTGCAAGCCATACATTTCCGCTTCACAGAAGGTAATCTGCTTCTCCAACTGATTACGGCGCGTGCGGTTGGCACTCAAGGCAGCATGCAATTCATCACGGCGAGTACGGGCGCGAGCTTCTGCATCCGCATCCGCGCGCACGCCGATCTCCTGCAACTCCTGAATAAGCTCTTTGTGCATTTCATTTTTGGCGTCATGAGCACTGCGCAACGAAGCCTGCACCTGGCTGTACTGCGTTAACTGCGCCTGCTGCTGACGCAATTGTTCACGCGAACGGGTACGCTCGGTTTCTGCCTGATCCAACCGTTGGCGCAATTTGTCATTCAAATCGGCATTTTCCCCCAGCATGTCCGCTGAGTCGCTATAGCTGAAATGAGGACGCCGTTGCACCACTTCCGTTAAGGCAAACGCCTGCTGTTTCGCCTGACGCTGTGCACTTTGCGCCTGGGTGTACTGTGCTCGCAGCTGTTCATGCTGCTGTGGATCGCTTTGCAGCACCGCCACCAATGGCTCCAGTTTCACCAACGACGTACCGTGCTGCGTAATAAATTGCGCGGACTCTTCTGCGGCATCCAGCTCGTCGCGAATCTCCTCGATCCGGTCATGCAAGGTATCATCATACAGTATGCTGACGCGTGGGATCAGGCGGTTCAGCAATGAAACACACTCTTTAACCTGGTCGTATTGCTGACGTTGCTGCTGGTTTTCTGCGTCAAAATTATTAATGGCACGGTCCAACTCACCGCGACGTGAGCTCAAGGGACGCAGCGCCGCCTCAGGATCGTCATCGAACGCAATAGCCAGATGAGAACCGATAAAACGGCTGAAGGCCTGGTGCAAACGCTGCGTCTTTTGCACGTCAAACGACAGCGTGGCGCACTGCTCTGCCAGCGCTTCACGTTCGTCGCGCAGACTCTCCAGCCGGTTTTCGCGCGCCGCGCGACCAAACAACGGCACGTTAGGGAAACGCGAATAGCGCCATTGGCGATCGGCGATTTTAACCACCACCGCTTTTTGTAACTCTTCTACTGCAAAGACGCTGTCATCGAACGATTGCGGATCCCCTTCGATCAGATAGAGATCTTCCGGACAGTCCTCCAACCCTTCAAGCTGCTCACGCACCAGCGACAGATCGGCCACAACGATGCCGTGGCGTGATGGCCCGTAGAGCGCGGAGTAGTACGGCGCATCGTCCAGCGTCACGTCATCATAAATTTCGGACAGCAACACGCCGCCAAAGCGTTCTGCCAGCGCCGCCATCCGCTGATCTTCCGCACCACCTGGCTGACTTAACCGCTCGATTTGATCGTCGATGTGACGTTTACGCGCCGCTACCTCATCACGCTCGACCGTGATTTCACGCTCACGCTCCAGCAGTTGCTGCAAATGCTCGGTCACTGCCTGACCATCAGCAAACGTCGCCCCACTCTGTTCACTTAATTGCGTCAGGGCTTCCTGTGCAGCCAGCCACACCGGTGCACGCGCGGTTAATGTCTGGATTTGTTGCTGGGTCTGCTCCAGTTCCTGACGCAGCGCCAAACGACGCTCCCCTGCTTCCGCGACCTGCGCAGAGAGGGTTTCAATCTTCAATTCCAGTTCCTGCTGCAAGCTGTCCAAGTCTTCCTGCTCACAGGGCTGACCATAGCGTTTGCCAAACTCTTGCAGCAGACGTTCTGCTTCTTGCTGTTCGCGCAGACGCTGTTCCAGTTCAGTCAGACGACCGCGCAAAGGATGCACACGTTCTGCCTGATAGCGCTGCGAGGTGCTGTCGCGCAGCACATCACGCGCCGCCTGCCAGGCCTCGCTACGCGAAACGTTACCCACAATTTTGCTGACTAGCTGATAGGCTTGTTCAAATTGGTTATGTGCCGCATCGGAAACGCTCAGTGTTTGTTCCAGTTGCAGCAACAGTTCGGTCGCCTCCTGCTCCCGTGCGTGGAAGGTTTCCAGCCACTCATCGGCGTTATCCGCCGTTAAGTCCGGCAACAGGCAGAGCGAGCGAGCCCGCTCCAATGCATGTTGCGCCTGCTGGTACTGGATCGCCCGGGTCTGCTGCACGTCCAGCGCCTGCTGGTAGTCAGCGAGTTGGCTTTTCAGTTCATCCACTTCCTGCTCGGCAGCCTGGGCGCGCGCGTCGTTCTCTTCGAGCTGTTCGCGCGCTTCTTCTACCATGATGTCCTGCTCTTCCAGACGCGAACGCAGCTCTTCCAGATCCGCGTCGTAACGCTCAATCTTCTCCTGCTGACGCAGCGCCGTTTGCACTAGGTTAAGGTGGTCGCTGGCAGCCTGGTGATCGGTTTCCAAATCGCTTTCGGCGTCCGTTTGTTCCGCCAACTCGCGCGCCATTTCCACATGGCGGTACTGCTCATGCACCAACTGCTTGCGACTACCAAACAGGTCATGACGCAGCGCCAGCGCACCATCCAAATGCACCCGCCGCTCATTGGCATGGCGCATATAGTCAGCAGCCACGTAGGAAGTGGCTTCTGAAATCAGGTGTTTGAACAGATCGCGATCCGATTGCGTCACCCGGATGGCTTCCAGTGTCACACGGTTTTCCCACAATGCCGCTTCCATGTCCTGGAACGCCTTGCGCACCCCGCTATTTTCCGGCAGAAGGTAATCACGCAGCGATCGAGTGATGGCGCTGGAGATCCCGCCGTACAGAGAGGCTTCGATCAAGCGATAGAATTTACTGCGATTGGAAGCGGAGCGTAACCGACGAGGCACCACGCCCAAATCAAACATCAGCGCATGGTAATCGGTAATGGAGTTGAACTGTTTGAACAGCACGCCCTCCATCTCTTCCACACGATCTTTCAGTTCTTGCAACGTCAACACCCGAACCTGGCGTTCGCCCAATGACTGGGTCAGCACCTGCGTCGGCTGCAACGTAGTGGGCAATCCCTGAATGGCAAAGGATTTGATATCGACTTTTTTATCGCGCCCTGCAACCTGTTGCAGGCGCACCCCTACCAACACGCGCTGATGGCGGGAATTGACGACGTCCAACGTGGCATAACACACGCCGGCGCGCAGCTTGCCGTGCAGCCCTTTATCGCGTGAGCCGCTGGTGGCCCCCGCCTCCGTAGTGTTACGGAAATGCAGCAACGTCAAATCGGGGATCAGCGCGGTGATAAAGGCCGCCATCGTCGTCGATTTTCCCGCGCCGTTACCGCCGGACAGGGTGGTAACCAGTTCGTCCAAATCGAACGTCCGGGCAAAAAAACCGTTCCAGTTGACCAGCGTCAGTGAGCGAAATTTACCGCGTTCAATCATTGTTATTCTTCCTCTCCACTCTCTGCCGCGTTGTCTTGCGCACTTTCACCCTCTTCGACCTCATCGTTCAACGACAGGCCGCTATCTAACGGCAGTGCTTCGCCATCACGGATCATGCGCAACTGTGCTTCACGTGCATCGTCGCCGCTGCGCACGTCGGCACCGAAACGAAACGCCGCTTCGGTGATACGGAATTTGCTGCTGTCGTTGCCCATGAAGTAGACCATCCCCAAGCGCCGCAAGCGATTCAACGAGGTTCTGACCTTCTCCTGCAATTTCTGCCGGTCAAGATCCGAGCCGGTTGAACGTTGGTTGACCAACTTCAGCAACTTGTTTTCATCGGCCAGACTCAACAGCTCTTCATAAAGTTCCTGCTGAGTGAAAATGCCCTCTTGCGCCAGTCGCTCCGGACTGAGGTAGAGATAGCAGAGAATTTTTCCCACCATCATGTCCAACTCGGACAGCACCGAACGCGGGATCAGGGTGGTCGATCGCGGACGCAGATAGAAAAAACCTTCCGGCGCGCGGATCAGTTCCACGTTATAGCGTGCGTAGAACTCCTCCAACACGTCCTGAAAATCCATTAGGTAAGCATGGTTATCCAGCTCTTCCACGCCAATATGTCGTCCCGTACGCAGTTGGCTATCGAGCGAGGGAAACAGGGTATTGGCTAACGCCGTTGCCAGTTTAGCTGGCATGATTTTATCAATAGTTGTCGATGACATGGGCCTGTACCTTGGCTCCGTAATCATTGATTGACTGCCATAGCGCAGGCAATCCGGTGAAATCCGCTTCTGCCACACCCAGACGCACCGCCTGGTTGACCACGATTCGTGCCACATCAAAATGCTGCGCCCGGGGATAGTGACTTAGGTAATAGTGTACCACGTCCACTAGGTTGAGCGGGATGCGCTCGGTTTTATATTTTTGCAGCGCCGCTTCTATCAGCGCGGCGATCTGTTCGCGCATTTCGCTGAATTCTTCATACTCCAGCTCCGGCGGCAATTCGCCTGTCACTTCATCACTACGCAGCGCCAGCTCTTCATCGCGCATGTCCAGCAGACGATCGGCATTGGAAAAGGTCAACGCCCAAGGCTGGTCAAAATAATTTTGCACCGACTGGCGCAGGCGCTGAGCGAATACCCTGTTTTTATCCATATCAATGGCGGTACGGATAAACTTGTGGACGTGCCTGTCATAGCCAATCCACAGATCGATAGTTTGCTGCCCCCAACTGATGATGCGGTCAAGCTTGGCTTGCAAATCGAACACCAGTTTATCGACAAACTCGAGCTCAGGATGCTGCATCGTCGCCTCCTGGATCTGCAACAAGCTGGTTTGCAACCTATCGCCCGCCGCTTCCAATGTGTCCTGCAATTCACGCAGGATGCCGGAGGTTTCTGTCAGCAAATGCTCACAATTGGAGATTGCTGTGCGCCAATCTTGCGTCAGCAGCGCAGCGATATCATCTTTCACCCCCTGCTGCTGCTCGTCCATCACACGCTGAGAAAGATCGATACTGTCAAAAATTTCCGCCACCGAATATTTAAGCGGCGCGAATACATTACGGTGCCAGTGGAACTCATCGCCGCCCTCTTCTGCTGCCTCCGCCGCGTGCAACAGTTCTTGCGCTACAATAGAGAGTTGCATAGACAGGCGCAGAGTCGAAAACTCGCGCTGGCGGATGTAATAGTCGGTGATGCCAATACCGAGCGGCGTCAGCCGGTAGATGGCATTGCCATCCGCCATTTCACTGACAAAGCGATTCACCAAACGCTGGCGTACCAAATCGTTGATGGCGTTATTTGCACGCATTGCCACGGTTTCATGGGTTTGTTCAAATCCCTTGCTGACGTGACGAAAGGCATCCACCAGTTCCCCTTCGCTCATTTCGCCATCCATCCGCTCGCCGTTCAGCGTGGCAATCGCCAGCAGAAACGCCAAGCGTTCGGTGGGGAGTGACAGGGAAAAATCATTTTTTCGCGCCCAGGCAACCAGTTCCGGCACTGTCTGGGAAAAATCACTCATAGAGCATCCTTTATAGGGCTTTTACGCGCCATGACATGAAGATATCGTCCTAGGCTAACAAAAGGCTCCTGGCGACAATAGAGCTGTTCCAACGCTAACAATTCCTCGAAATTATCGATTTGTTGCTGCTTGTTCTGCAAGTAGTCATGAAACACCCGTACACCGGTCTTTCCTTCAATCGTCATCCCCAACGCATCGAGCCAGCCATAAACCTGCTGAGGATCGAGGGGATGATCCGGCGACAGCGAACGTCGTTTGCGCTTTGGCATACCGGCTTGCACATAGGCAAAATTACCCAGCACCACATTGCGCAGCAAAAGTGCATGATGATTATAAAACATCAGCGAAAAAACACCGTCAGGGGCCAGACAATCCGTTAACGTCCGCAATATCGCCTGCGGATCGGCTACCCATTCCAGCACTGCATGGAACAAGATTAAATCCGCCGGATACGCCATATGATCGGCTTTGTTGAATAATAGGGAATAATGCTGTTATGACACGCCTGTTTTGGATTAAAATGCTGATCGCTCCGGGATGCATCACCACGCTCTGGATTTAACATACTGATTTTACATCAAGGGAATCCGAAGCCTTTATGGCTACGCAGCATAATATCTATTTATTCAACAAAGCCCATATGATCCGCAATATCCTGCGCTGCACAGTGAACGAAACGCATACTATCGGCTACGCCCTGTTCCTGAGCGATGCTGCTGGCGCGGTGAATCATCTCATCTGAAACATCGCACAACAAGACATGATGTCCTAAAGCCGCCAACCGACAGGCAATGTGCCCTTCACCACCGCCCGCATCAAGAATCCGCAAAGGCCGGTCAGGAAATGTTTTCAGCAACGCATCCAGATCCTGCCACAGCACCGCCTGACGCACCTGGCCTTTGGTGGTGCCATAGATATTACGGGAAAACATTTCGGCGATATCGTTAAAATTGCGATCTTGCATTGCGCTGCGTTCCACGTCATCGTTAGGGCGATCGCCCGGCACGGAGTGCCCTCATATACCCGATGTTCGGGTATAACGCCATATTTCCTTCAACCTGTTATTTTGGCACAGGCGGCACGAGAATAAACCGCCTGACCGCACGATATTTTGCCGGATGACGTTTTTTCACCCAAAGGGAACCTGATTTCATGCTGTTTACCCTAAAAAAAATCGTTGGCGGATTGCTGCAACCGCTCCCATTATTGATGGTGCTGATGGGAGTTGGTCTGGCGCTGCTGTGGTTCTCGCGCTGGCAACGAGGGGGAAAGGCCGTTATTTCCTGCGCCTGGCTGGCGTTATTGCTGCTTAGTGTGCAACCCATCGCCGATAAGCTGCTGCTACCGTTGGAAAGCCACTACACGACCTGGCAGGCAAGCGCAGCACCGATTCCGTATATCGTGGTGCTGGGCGGCGGCTATACCTACAACCCGGCATGGGCACCGAGCGCCAATTTAATCGGTAACAGCCTGTCACGGGTGACCGAAGGCGTACGTCTTTATCATGCCAATCCCGGCACAAAACTGATTTTCACTGGCGCAGCAGCACAGGGAAATCCGATGACCAGCGCACAAACCGCTGCGTTGGTCGCGGAGAGTCTGGGGATTCCGCGCGAGGATATCATCACGCTGGATACGCCGCGCGACACGGAAGAAGAAGCCGCGGGCACGGCGGCCCTTATCGGACAACAGCCTTTTCTGCTAGTGACATCAGCCAGTCATCTTCCGCGAGCCATGGTGTTCTTCCAGGCGCAAGGACTGCATCCTATACCGGCCCCCGCCAATCAGTTGGCCACTACCAGTGCGCTCAATCCGTGGGAAAAAATATTCCCTTCAGCGTTTTATCTGTCTCACAGTGAACGTGCCTGGTATGAGACCCTAGGCTTACTGTGGCAACGGTTGAAAGGCAGCGAAACGCCGCCAGAAGCTGCGTCGAACTGAGAGATCTATTCCAGCCACGGAGTCAATTCGCGCGTGGCGCGATCGAACAGCGCGCGATCCAATTGTCCGGTGTGAAGGTAGCGAGAAACCGCTTCCCAAATGACGTAACGCCAGCGACGATAGACAAAATTTTCCGCCAACGGTACTTTTTGCAGGTAGCGATAGAGTAACGCTTCCGACATACCCGGCTCGCACAGGCGAAACATGTCATATTCTCTGGGAGCCCACAATATCATGCCGGGGTTGATCATCGCCAGCAATTGATCGCTGCGCGGGTCTTTGAGCATACTGCGCAGCGATAAATTACCGTGCACCAACACGCAACCGTCATCAAAATCATCAAACAAGGCATCAAGACACTGGCGCGAGCGATACAACACGCTGCGATCTTCCTGCGTCAGTAACGGTGCACCTACATTCAATAACGTTGACCAAAGCATCTCCAGCCGCTGTTCGTACCAACTGAGCCAATCGTTATCCTGCGTGCTATCCACGCTGCCCACACAGCCGTGACTATCGATGCTGTGCCAGAGCAGTACGCTTTCAACCACATGATCCATCAGCGATGCCCAACGCTCGGGGGTGCGCGTTGGCGCTTCAACTGATATACCGCGCAGGCGCTCAATCAACAGCAGCTCTTTGTAGGGGGCTTCCTGGGTGATCACCACACCGTACACCGTCGGCAAGCGTACATCCCCCTCGCGCGCCAGCATGGAAAGCTTGTACGCTTCTTGCTGCGCGATGCCCTGACAAACATAGCTTTTCGCCAACAGCGGCATGGAGTTGCCGTTATTGTCATACAGGGCGTATAAGTGTGCGTAGGGTTGCTCACTGATGCGTTCGAGCCGGCTTAATTTTTCCCCCAACACCGTGCTTAATTCAGCCTTCAAATGTTCCATACCTTGCTAAACCTCGCTCCTGCTTCAGGATCCCGCGTGTCATCATGCGGTGGACAGCCGTCAATTTATTCAATATAGATCAAATAATGTGCCATCGGCAGGCGGTATACCGGTTTTGGCGCAAGGCGAGAAGTGATGTCACAAGCAAGTGGGGGGAGTAGATAAAAACGTCACGTTCCCCTTCGTCATCCTCTGCGAAAGCCGTGGATCTCTGCGAGAATAAAGGCGTTTCGTCGCAAGAGATTCCCGCCTCCGCGGGAATGACGGAGGGAGCGTAAGTAGCAAGCGTTACAGCATCACCGCACGCACACGCTGTAAATCTTCTGGCGTATCTACGCCGACGCTGGGCACAGCCTGCGCTACCGCGACATGGATTTTCTCGCCGTACCACAGCACACGTAACTGTTCAAGCAGTTCGATCTGCTCAAGGCTACTGGGTTGCCAGGTCACATAACGACGGATAAACCCTGCGCGATAAGCGTAGATGCCAATATGGCGTAAGAAGTGGTCGCCAATCGTCTCCTTGTTTTGAGCAAAACGCTCGCGATCCCAAGGAATGGTGGCGCGGGAAAAATAGAGCGCGTAGCCCTGCGCATCCATCACCACTTTTACCGCATTGGGGTTAAACGCCTCTTCTGCTGTGGTGATAGGTACGGCTAACGTCGCTATCCCGGCCTGACACACGGCCAGATTATCCGCCACCTGACGAATAATCACCGGAGGAATCAAGGGTTCATCCCCTTGGAAGTTAACGATGATTTCATCATCCGGGAATTGGTAACGCTCGATAACCTCTGCCAAACGTTCCGTACCAGAATGGTGATCGGGGCTAGTCAGACACACTTCCCCGCCAGCCAGTTCCACCGCACGTTGAACGCCAAGATGATCCGTCGCGACAATAACACGGCTGGCACCGGACTCCAGGGCGCGTTCCATCACATGCACCACCATCGGCTTACCGTTGATATCGGCCAGCGGCTTTCCCGGTAAGCGCGTCGAGGCATAGCGCGCAGGTATGATCGCAGTAAAACTCATTGTGTTATCTCATCGGCGGGAATTTTACGCGCTTCGTTTTCCAGCAGGACCGGAATACCATCACGCACTGGATAGGCCAAAGCATCCGCTTTACAAATCAGTTCCAGCTTCTCTTTGTTGTAGTACAAGCGTCCGTTGCATACCGGACAGGCAACGATCTCGAGTAAACGGTGATCCATGTATCCTCCATTAAAGGTGCTTACAAACAAAATAGGTAGCCACGTTACGCGCGCGGCGAAGGCAACAGTGACGTTATCTTATCCAGCAATAGCGATGCCCCAAGCTCGGCAAGTTGCGCATCTACCGGTACGTACCACCAGTTATCCTGTGCGAAAGCGCGGCACTTCACCGCATCTTTTTCCGTCATCAGCAATGGCTGCTGATTATCCTCGGTCAGCGCTTGAATGGCTTCTGGCAAATAAGTTTGGTGATCGGCAAACGTGACTTCGCGCACAACGTTTACGCCTTGAGCCCGTAGCGTGGCAAAAAATCGGGGAGGATGACCAATGCCCGCCATGGCGACACTTCCGGTCAAAGTCGCCACCGGGCAGGTTTCTCCCGTGAGTACATTAATCGCGTCACCAGGTTGCAAATGCATGGCTATTTCGCCGAACCGGGATACGCCACCGTTAACCACAATGGCATCCACACTGCGCAAACGATCGGCACGTTCGCGCATAGGCCCGGCGGGCAGCCACCAGCCGTTACCAAAACGACGCTCACCGTCCACTACCACAATCTCGATATCCCGCGCCAGCGCATAGTGCTGCAAACCATCATCGGTGACAATCACATCAAGCGGCTGACGCGCCAGTAGCGCTTCAATGGCATCGCGCCGCACAGGGGATACCGCCACCGCAGCGCCCGTGCGCTGGTAAATCAGCACTGGCTCATCTCCCGATTGCGCCGTAGATACCGAGGCATCCACCACCAGCGGATAGCGCTCCGCCTTGCCACCGTAGCCACGCGATACCACGCCAACGCGATACCCTTGGCGTTGCAGTTGCTCCACCAGCCAGACCACCAGCGGCGTTTTACCATTTCCACCTGCGGTCAGGTTTCCCACAACCGCTACCGGGATAGGCGCACGCCAAGCACGACGCCAGCCAGCACGATAGCTATAGCGGATAACCGCCGTTATCAGTCCGTACAACATCGCCAAAGGGATCAGCAGCCAGTAGAGCCGCGATGTACCAAACCAGATGCGCGCTATCATTCGCCAAACTGCATTTTATGCAACTGTGCGTAAGCGCCATTTTTCGCCAGCAGCTCCGCGTGCGGCCCGCGTTCAATAATTTGCCCGTCCTCAACGACCAGAATCTCATCAGCACTCTCGATGGTAGACAAACGGTGCGCAATCACCAACGCGGTACGATCTTTTTGCAGCTCATCAAGAGCAGCCTGAATCGCTCGTTCTGATTCGGTATCCAGTGCTGACGTGGCTTCATCCAGCACCAGAATCGGACAATCACGCAGCAATGCGCGTGCAATGGCGATACGCTGACGTTGCCCGCCAGAGAGCAATACGCCATTTTCACCGATAATCGTATCCAGTCCGTTATCCATTTTGCTAATAAAGTCCATCGCATGGGCCATTTTAGCTGCGCGCTCGATGTCTTCTCGCGAGTAGCGATCGCCGCAGGCATACGAGATATTATTAGCAATGGTGTCGTTAAACAGGTGCACGTGTTGCGACACTAGTGCGACCTGACGACGCAGCGAGGAGAGCGTATAGTCGCGCAGGTCATGCCCATCCAGCAGGATCTCGCCGGATTGAATGTCGTAAAAACGCGTGATCAGGTTGGCGATAGTGGACTTGCCGGAACCCGAACGCCCAACCAACGCCACCGTTTTACCCGGAGGAATGTGCAGACTGACATTTCTCAACGCCAATGTATCTTTGGTAGGATAGGAAAAACTGACGTTGCGGAATTCCAAATCTCCTTCTGCCCTTTCCAGCACTCGCGTACCTTCGTCTTTCTCCTGCTCCATATCCAGAATGGCAAACAGCGTTTGGCACGCTGCCATGCCGCGTTGAAACTGGGCATTGACGTTAGTTAACGATTTAAGCGGACGCATCAGGGCGATCATCGAGGAGAATACCACGGTAATGGTCCCGGCCGTCAGCGTATCCATCACACTCGGGAAGCTGGCGGCATAGAGCACAAATGCCAGCGCCAGAGACGCAATCAACTGGATAATCGGATCAGAAATCGCTGACGCCGAAACCATTTTCATGCCTTGGGTACGAATGCGGTTACTGACTTTATCAAAACGCGCCACTTCAACGTCCTGACCGCCGAAAATCAGCACTTCTTTATGGCCTTTCAGCATCTGCTCGGCGCTGGCCGTCACCTGCCCCATGGTGTTCTGAATATTTTTGCTGATATTACGAAAGCGTTTAGATACCACGCGGATCGCAATAGCCACGATGGGAGCGATAACAATCAGGATAATAGACAGTTGCCAACCGTAGTAAAACATCAGCACAAACAGACCGATAATCGATGCACCTTCACGCACCAACGTAATCAACGCGCCGGATGAGGACGAAGCCACCTGTTCAGAATCATAGGTAATGCGAGAGAGCAGCGTTCCCGTTGATTGCTGATCGAAGAAGCCTACGGGCATACCCATGATGTGGCTGAACAAGCGACGGCGCATATTCATGACCACCTTGCACGATACCCAAGAGACGCAGTAGGCGGACACATAACCGGTTACCCCGCGTACCAGCATCAGGCCCATCACCACCAGTGGCATCCACAGCAGAATGCTGCGATCAGTTTTCCCAAACCCTTCATCCAGCAAAGGCTTCAACAGCGAGAGCATCAGCGTGTCACCCGCCGCATTGACGATAAGCGCGATTGCCGCCGCGGCTAAGCCCGCCTTAAAGGGAGAAATCATCGGCCACAGGCGACGGAAGGTCTGCCAGGTGGAGAGATCTTTATCATTCAGCATGCATTAAACCTGAATTATTTATAAATAGCCGCTTATTCTACTCACTATCGCGCTTTACGCCAAACCACTGATGATACCAAAACGGCAATAGCCGCTCACGATAGGGTAAAACCTGCCAGCGTTCGTTGAAAAAACGTACACTGATTTGTCCTGACTGCGCCGTATCGACCCAATGATGCCCCGCGTTGCGATAACGTGCGATAATCGCAGCAGACGGCAGACGGCAGACGCCAAGGAGTATAGCGCACGGTAGAGGCAAGCGCATACCGTGAATTCACCGCGCGTAAAAACGGCGCACTGGATGAGGTCTTGCTGCCGTGGTGGGGAATTTGTAACAAATCGGCAGCCAGTTCGTCTCGCAGTGCGCTCTCAATGCGTCTTTCTGCTTTTATTTCAATATCTCCGGTCAATAACACACGGTGTTTACCATCATCGATGCGCACCACGCATGAATCATCGTTGCCTGTGTGCGCCACCGGCTTCGACCGCCACAATACCGTAAACGTCAACCCACGCCACTGCCAGCTTTCCCCCTGAATGCAGGCGCGATGACCCGGCTCGGTAAACGGACTGTAGACAGTCAGCGCCGGGTACGCCTGCAACAAAGAACCTAGCCCACCGATGTGATCCTGATGGCTGTGACTGAGAATAACCGCCTCGGGCGTGATGCAGCGCCAGCGTAAATGGGGCAAAATCTCGTACTGCGCCATGTCTCCACCCGGTCACTGGCTGCATGTATCAAACAGGACAGCATGCCCTTCCTGTTCGATAACAACGGCTAATCCGTGCCCCACATCCAGCATATCCACTCGCCACTCCGGTTGCTGATCTGCCGCACGTTGCAGCACCAGATACAGCACTAACGCCGCCACGCTAGCAGGATAGACCCGCCACCAGCCAAAGCGCCAGATAATGACACCGCACCACCCAAGCATGCTCCAGGCAAGGTAATGTTCGTCAATCGTTATCCAACCGTGTTGCAGCGGCTTGAGCACCATGAACACCACATCCAACGATCGATCCGCCAGCCACCAAGTGCTGTAACTTAACGGGGGGGGGGGAACGACGCCAGCGGCAGTGCTAACAACACCAAGGGCGTCGTAACAAAAGAAACCAGCTGTACGGCCCAGATATTAGCCGGTAGCGATGTCAGACTGATGCCCTTAAATATGCCACATTGCAAATGTGCCACACGCAGTAGCGCCCATTGCCACCCTTGTCGTAAACCATAAGGCAACGGAACCCATTAAAACCAAAAAACCAGCCCGGCGACGGCGACACAAGAGAGCCAAAAGCTGCTGGACAGCACCATCATCGGCTCACTAAAAAACACTAAGGCAACACACCACAACCACACTTGCCAGGATGTGCAGGTGACCCCCCACCAGCGAATCAGCGTCCAAATGCTATATGCCAGTGAGGCCCGGATCGCCGGAGGGTTCTCGCCCGCTAACCATGCATAGCTCCAGGCTAGAAGTACTCCGGCCAACAGCGGTAACGACGGCACTATCCAACGTAACGGTAACAAGCGCTGCACCGCGCGCATCAGTTCCCAACCGAACAGGGCAGCCAAAACGATATGCAATCCGGAAATCACCATCAGGTGCATGGTGCACGTCTGCTGTAACACTGCACTGGCTTCAGGCGTTAACGTTTTCATTACGCCAAACACCAACGCCAGCAAAATTGCATGCCAACGCAGCGAACTGGCGTGCTGTTCAAACTGTGTTAACAGACACTGACGTGCACCGCATGCTAGCGTAATCGGCGTTGCGCGCAGCACGCGCGCCGACGCCAACTGTCGCTTGTCAATCCCTCAACGTTGCCGGTCAAATCCCCCCTGATTTAACCGACTATGCAACGGACGAAAGCGGGCGCGAATCGACCAACGCTGCCCGCCGCACCATGCTTCCATCGCATTTGGCAGCGTGAGCGTGGCGTAAAATGCCGAAAAAATCCATCGGCCTTGCAGCTTCTCAACCTGAACCAGAATCTGTTGATCCTGATGACCGGAGATGCGCATCTCAACTATCTTCACCTCAGCGCTCAGCATTTTGCCATCAATGTCGGTCATTGTCATTAGCATGGAACGGGCATCAAGCAGCGCGAGCGCCAAACAGAGAAAAGAGAGGCTCAACACGCGTACTATTTTGGAGCGACAGGTTGCCAGCAGCAGCGTCGATATCATCAACACAGTGACTGAAGCCCAGCGCGGTGGTATCTGCGACAACCACAGCAGAGGAAGTTTTCCCGCAATAACAGCACATGACGCTAGGCTAAACGACATTCTCGCCATCGCTGCCCCCTTTAGTATTCAGCAGCCAGCAGAGTGACTAGTTACGGTAAAAGGGAACAGCCCTATACCACAGCGCTGCAGCGGGATTCGCACGGGATGACGCCAATTTTCATGACGGCGCAAGGTGGGTGAAACGCGGTCGCAATTGTCAGCGAGGCAGGGACAACGCGCAAAGTATCATGCAGGGGACTAAAACGCAGCAATAAAAAAGGCCGCACAGGCGGCCTGATGAAAAAGGATGTACGCTTACGTGTACTAGCTCAGACCTGATCTGACAGTTACCGATTATTTATACAGGTGTCTGTCAGATTACATCTGGTTCAGATTCTTTTCTGCCCAGATCCGTTTTCCATCGAGTAAAGTGGCCATCGGCGTACGCCCGCAGCA
>NZ_JAHWCO010000245.1:0-1147 GCF_020054415.1 Candidatus Symbiopectobacterium sp.
ACTCGCGTTCGATGTAAGTACCGATGATCCTATCGTGCATTTCGGATGATTTTGAATATCCGAGCGTCTTGCGATTGAGCCGTTGCAATCGGTTACGCAGTGTCAGATGTGCACGCTCAATACGCTGTGTATACAGCTTGCCAACAATGTGTTTTACTTTTGGAAGTTCGTCGTTGTAAGCCCTGTAGCCATCCGTGTTTGCATGACTGACGACGGTAACGCTGATGGCCACTTTTGCCATAACCGTATTTTTTCACAGGAGATGTCTGTTCACAAAACGGGCATATTACATCAACTTTAGCCACTGTATTCCACATCCAAAACCGGACATTTCACACTGCAATCAACATATTGAATACACGATCCAGGATGGCAAGTAGAACCGCAATAATCACCATCAGCAACAGTGGTAGCGGCCAGAAAAACGTGAGTGACGCTTTCGCCACCAGAAACCCGATGGTGTAGAGCAGATGGCAGGCGGAATAGGCACCTATGGCGAACAGCATGCGCTGTATTGGCAGCAACAGCAGGATATCCGCGGCTAACGTTGCCAACAGGCCGAGCGCGATAAAGTAACCGGTGACGCTCATCAGCGGCGTTTGCTAGGCCAGCGCGATGGTAATGGGTTTGAACAGCCAGCGTTGCCATCCAGGCCCACGGTAGCTGGCATCGACGTAGAGCCAGCCTGAAAAGAGAACGGCAATAAACGACCAGAGCATAGGGTATCCTTATCACCTTATTGGATTTTTCATCATTGAGTGTAGGAGATCGCACGCGGGATGAACAACACGCAGTGTGACAAGTGCGAAGTCACGCGCTTCATGTTATGTTGGCGGCGATAATGATCGTTTTTTTGTATCTACCCGTGATCATTGAAGATGCTTGATTTTACGCGGTAAGAAGATCATGCTTACCCACTATGAAGATATTTATTACCGACAAGTAAAAAGCCGAACTCGAACACCTTCATGACACCAGTCGTGATAAGCGTGTTTGTGATCGCATTAAAGCCGTCCTGCTGGCCTCCGAAGGCTGGAGCTCTGCGATGATTGCGCAAGCTCTGCGTCTGCACGAAACGACGGTAAACCAACATATCAACGATTACGTCAACACTCGCAAACTTAAACCTGAAAACGGTGGGTCTGCA
>NZ_JAHWCO010000375.1:0-2004 GCF_020054415.1 Candidatus Symbiopectobacterium sp.
ATTGGGATCCTGAACTCCTTCTGCGTTTTCATCGCACCACGCATACCAATTATCCCGGCTGGATAGACAATTTCTTTTATATCTTCCTGGACATAGTACCATTGAAGATTGCTGACATTGATAGGGCGTACACCCGTCAGGATCATAAAACGCATGGCATTTTTCTGATGGATGGAGGTACACCCTGCGACGTTAAGCCACAATTTCGCTATAGATTCGATATCAGTAAAAAGGCGCGTAGGCGCAGGCCGTTGCACACGGGAAGATACATAATCATCAGGTATGCTAGCAGCAACATTTCGCCCATTGCACAACTGCGGGGCAGAATAATTCCAAAACCGGCGAAGTTCGGCGAATAATTCAAGCGCATGGTTATTAGACTTTGTTGCTATCCAGGTATCCAGCACTTCAATGATTCTTCCATAAGTTACATCACCGAACACTTCACGATCACCAAACGCTAAATCGATCTGTTTTATCCTTGCGCAGTAAGTCCGGTAGCTGTGGTCACTTAATTTCTGGCGTTGTACTTTCGCTTCAAGGTCAGCACGATAACTTTCCAGAGCCAAATGTACCGACTCAGCCCTCAGACTATCCCCCGCCATTTCCACCGCGTTCTCACGCGCAAGTTGAATCGCCAGTTCCGGCCATTCACCCAATTTACGCCCTTTCAGCCCCATTTTCTTGGGGAACTCCGCATAGAATGTAACCTTACCGGCCTTACTGAAATCGATGCGTAAATAGCTCTCTTTTTCGTACTTAGATCGCCGGGATTGTCCCTGATACTTGAGTATGGTTTTCGCTGCCGTAGCACAGATTCGCATGTGTGAGCTTGTGTATGGAGGCTTACATCCCTCCCAGCGCTCTAAAGCGCTCAAAAAATCGTCATTATTGGGCTTTTCGGGGTTCTGTGTTACAGTGCGCGGCATTGAAATTCCTTATCCTGTGGCCCATCGCGAGAGAGGCTCGCACATGAGGATTTTTAAGGTGGTGATTTTCGGTCTGTGTTGCGGTTTTGTGTTACGAAAGTGAGTGTACCAGTGTTTTTTATACTGTACAAATAAACAGATAGTTAACCATCGTAAGGAATACAAATAGCAAATAACCAATTGATTATAGAAGATAAAAAAGGTAAGTGATTAAAGTGGCTTTACTTATTACTAAACGCTGTATTAACTGCGACATGTGCGGGCCATGCATTAAAATCATTATAAAACAATAAATTGAATTTATGTGTTACTTTTTGCGTTGCGCTAGATAACACATAAATTTCGCATCAATAAGCCACCGTAACACAAAACTCTACTACCGCGCTTGCGACTCTCCCTCTTCAAGACAACCATTATAACCCCTATAATCCCGGAAAGGGTTGACCGCCAAAATAACAAGAGTTATTACAACCCCATTAAAACAACACAGAGAGCCGGAGGATGGATAGCAGAAATGCAATAGCAATGAGGCTTTGTTGAATAAATAGATTTTATGCTGGCAACCCAGTGAAACGACGGATCCTCGCAACGTAAAATCATGCAGTTAGGCCTCATGAGAAAACTGTACACCTGAGATGACAAGCATTTTCAACCAAAACTGGCATGGAAAAACAGCATGATTACCTATTATTCAACAAAGCCTAGCAATGATAGAAGCCGATGGTTGGTTCTGGTGGGAACTAAATTAAAAGATTAATATATTGATATTATTTCTGCTAATCACTCGCAAGCATTTATAGCCGATTCTAACACTTTCTCGTAGCCTATGCGCTGGTGACGTTCTGCACGTAGCGCCCGCATCTGCTGATCAATGGGGGCACCGATTTTTAATTGGTCAACAGCGAACGCCGGTTTTGATACCTCGGCAGTTTTGCACGGTACCGGCACAGGAACTTTAACCTCGACATAAACAGGAGCAGGGCGCGGCGTTTCACCACAACCCGCCAGCAACAAAACACCCACCAGAATTACGCGATTCATTTCGAACGCTCCCGCCGTAGCTCATCATCAAACG
>NZ_JAHWCO010000156.1:0-1282 GCF_020054415.1 Candidatus Symbiopectobacterium sp.
ATCAGGCAATGGCCACGACAGAGATGCGGCGGTAAAACGGGAGAGTACCTCATACACCGTGGAAGGGCTGACCCTGAGAGCGGCGGCGATGGTGCGATTAGACTGGTTGCGCTCAAATTTGAGTTTGAAGATCTGAAGACAAGTCTCCATGGGACTCCTGCTTTTTCTCTTTCTGGCCATCGTTATCTCCATTTCAGTAGAAACTGCGAATGGAGAGGAGGTTAAAAGAGTTAGGTCCCGGAGTGATCGATACGACGCGAATCAGTGATCGACCTTTCATGCGAAATCGTGATCGATTGTCATGCGAATCACTGATCGATCACGATGCGAATATGCGCAGCCGAAAAAGGCGCGAAAGTTATTCTGTTGGAAAAACAAGGTGTTGTCGGCTGAACCGGAAATTTTGCGGAAGGCATCTTCGCCGCAAACAGTTCCATGCAAAAACGTCAGGGGATTATCGTTACCCCAGACATGGCGTTCAAAACCATCATGGAATACAGCAACTGGCTGGCTAACCCGTTCGTGGTTCGCGCGTTTGTTAACCGTTCTGCCGATACCATCGAATGGGTGAAATCCAAGGGTATAAAGTTCGAATACATCGGTCTTGGGGGGGCCAGGCGGGATGTTGACCTGGCACGTTATTGACGGACCGGGCCATGCTCGTTTCCTGATCAAAACCTTCCATGAACAGTTTAAAAACATGGATGTCACCACAATGGTGAAAACCGCCGGTAAAGACCTGATCGTGAAAGACGGCAAAGTCACCGGCGTGACGGCGCAAGACGAGCAAGGCACCACCATCCAGATCGATGCCAAAGCGGTTATCGTCGCCACCTGCGGTTATGCCAACAACAAAGAGATGCTGCAAAAATACGTCGCCTTCCCGGATACCATTATGGTGGGTAACGTCGGTAAAGATGTCGACGGGATCAAAATGGCCTGGAAAGCCGGCGCCAAAGATGAAGGCATGGGCGTACTGCAAGCTTACCGCCCTGGCCTGCCGGACTACGCACCAAACTCCCACATGCTGGCCGCTGCACGCCAACCTTATCTTTGGGTAGATACCCATGGCCGTCGTTTTACCGATGAATCCAACGTGATTATTTGGCCTCACTCCGTTAATGCGCTCTCCAAAGCGGGCTGCATCGGCTTTGTTGAATAAATCAGAACTTGTAACGACTGCGCCCCATACGGGTCGATTGTTACGTGATGCGAATACTGTTCGGCATTCCTAATAGCGTGATCCGGTTAAGCGCTTTGACCATGGCCATGGCTTCACCCA
>NZ_JAHWCO010000320.1:0-1193 GCF_020054415.1 Candidatus Symbiopectobacterium sp.
TGATGGCCACTTTTTCCATAACCGTGTTTTTTCACAGGAGATGTATGTTCACAAAACGGGCATCTTACATCAACTTTAGCCACTGTATTCCACATCCAAAACCGGACATTTCACACTGCAATCAACATATTGAATACACGACCGCGTTATGCGGGCTTTTTTATGGGTAATTATTTCTGCTGCGGTGGCAGCGTTACCCAATATCCCGGTTGATATGGCAGCGGCAAGAACTTCTCATGAAAGGTTCTGAACGTCGCGTCCGGATCTATATCCTTAAACAAATCCGGATGCAGCCATTTCTCCATCGCCTGAATCGCAACAAACTGATACGGGCTATTGTAGAACTGGTGCCAGATAGCGTGGGCATTGCCGTTGGTCGCTACCGGCAAGGTTTTGAACGCAGAACGCTGCATCAACGCAGTCAGACGTTTGGTGGCTTCCGTCGTGTCCGCCCCTGGCACCACACCAACCCACTTGTTCGCCGTGTTGTAATTCTTCCAGTTAGCCCCCGTGACAATCACCACATCCGGACGAGCGCCAATGATAAATTCCGGATTCAAGGTGCCAAAGGTGCCGGGGATCGCCGTTTTGGCGATATTGCTCCCACCGGAGACTTCCACCATTTTGCTAAAGTTCTCATCACCAAAGGACATGCAGCACTCATCATAGCCGCCAGCACGATCGATCATGACTTTCGGACGCGGTCCCTGATAATTTTTCAGGCGATCTTCCACCACGGCGATCTGCTCGCGGCGAAACTGAACGATCTCCTCGTCACGCTGCTGCTTGTTCAGCAGTTACCCCATGATACGGATGCTCTTTTCCGCATTCTCAAACGGCTTCTCGCGGAAATCGATAAACACCACCGGAATACCCAACTGCTCCAGCTTTTCAATCAGTTTGCCTTCATCCGTCGCCGCTTTTGATTCCAGGTTCATCAGCACCAAATCAGGTTTGAGCGTTAACGCCTGCTCAACGTTAAAGGTGCCGTCTTTCGCACCGCCAAACGTTGGCAGCGATGTAATGCTCGGGTACTGTTTTTCATAGGCCTTATATGTACTAGCTCAGACCTGATCTGACAGTTACCGATTATTTATACAGGTGTCTGTCCGATTACATCTGGTTCAGATTCTTTTCTGCCCAGATCCGTTTTCCATCGAGTAAAGTGGCCATCGGCGTACGCCCGCAGCACA
>NZ_JAHWCO010000286.1:0-1484 GCF_020054415.1 Candidatus Symbiopectobacterium sp.
TGACGACGGTAACGCTGATGGCCACTTTTGCCATAACCGTGTTTTTCACAGGAGATGTCTGTTCACAAAACGGGCATCTTACATCAACTTTAGCCACTGTATTCCACATCCAAAACCGGACATTTCACACTGCAATCAACATATTGAATACACGACCGGCATTTGCAGCAAAGTATCTGCACACTGAGTTCCCCGAGCTGTCACTGAATTACCTTACAGAAAGAGAATTGGCCGACTATCCTGCTCATGGCCGCTGGCCGTTCCATACCTGCCCCTGGCCCTACCGTAGCGCATCGACAGAACGCGCACTCTCCGCATGCGAACCCGATTACCCGGACGCACTGCGGTAGGCGACTTTCGCCAC
This sequence comes from Candidatus Symbiopectobacterium sp., assembly GCF_020054415.1. Classification (NCBI taxonomy): domain Bacteria; kingdom Pseudomonadati; phylum Pseudomonadota; class Gammaproteobacteria; order Enterobacterales; family Enterobacteriaceae; genus Symbiopectobacterium; species Candidatus Symbiopectobacterium sp. Next base: position 365 of record NZ_JAHWCO010000286.1, read on the forward strand.
AACCCATATTGCTCGCCTGTATTATTTGCGTGATTTACCCTCAAAGACCCATACCTGGGGCGTGCGCCAACTGGGCTGGGCGATGCGCTATGCAGAGCAGGGACTCAGCAAATTGCTGGGGCAGTTGGAAACACGTCACTATAGCCCGCTGTCAGTCGCGGGAATGAATAAAGAAGACCTACGCTGGTTAACCTATACCAACAACCATTGGCAGCCCTTTGAACGCTCACTGTTGGAAAACGCGAATACTTTTCGCGCCGCCGCCGCACGGCTGAGCGCCATCGTAGAGTGCTATGCCCAACACATTGCCGCAGGCTACCTAGACACACAGCACGTGATCGCACAACGCGCTGAAACCGCGCCTGCAACGATTCACGCCATGACGGCACCGATCGTCGGTGCACTCAACGCCGCCTTCGGTGACCGTCTGCTATCGCTTTATCTCTATGGCAGCGCTGCACACGGCCGATATGAGACCGGATTCGGATATTGACCTTATGGCGGTGTTCGACAATGTCGACCATCCCACGTTGGAGCAGGTGCGACGCATGCAGCACCGCTTCGAAAAACTCTCGCTCTCCGTCTATAGCCTCAACAATATCCGACAATACCCCACATTTCGCCGCTATGTTTGCTCAACGGCACTCGCCACCTCTCTGGCCCCTTCTGTTTTGCACAGACCGGCGGCCCGTCAGACAACGTGAACGCCATTTTTTGTCTTGTATTCAATGAGTTGATGTAGCATCAAACGTAGTACTCGCGTTCGATGTAAGTACCGATGATCCTATCGTGCATTCCGGATGATTTTGAATATCCGAGCGTCTTGCGATTGAGCCGTTGCAATCGATTACGCAGTGTCAGATGTGCACGCTCAATACGCTATGTATACAGCTTGCTAACAATGTGTTTTACTTTTGGAAGTTCGTCGTTGTAAGCCCTGTAGCCATCCGTGTTTGCATGACTGACGACGGTAACGCTGATGTGTACTAGCTCAGACCTGATCTGACAGTTACCGATTATTTATACAGGTGTCTGTCAGATTACATCTGGTTCAGATTCTTTTCTGCCCAGATCCGTTTTCCATCGAGTAAAGTGGCCATCGGCGTACGCCCGCAGCACA
>NZ_JAHWCO010000200.1:0-1575 GCF_020054415.1 Candidatus Symbiopectobacterium sp.
CGTGCTGCGGGCGTACGCCGATGGCCACTTTACTCGATGGAAAACGGATCTGGGCAGAAAAGAATCTGAACCAGATGTAATCTGACAGACACCTGTATAAATAATCGGTAACTGTCAGATCAGGTCTGAGCTAGTACACAAGTTGAAGAAACCGTCACCCGTACACCAGAAACGGTGCTGCCTGCGCTGGTTCTGGCGGCTAACTGGTATGACAATGCCGCACGAGAAATCGATATCACCCGCCGAAATACCGTTAACCATCCCGGTTTTGTGCCGGTACAACCCTTAAGGGTTCCTGCAAGATGAGCGATCATGTGATATTGCGCGTCAACGGGCTCGAATGGGGAGGTTGGACACGCGTCCAGATTTCAGCAGGGATAGAACGACTCTCACGCTATTTCAATGTAGAAATCACCCGCCAATGGCCAGGTGAATCAGGAAGCGTACCGTTACAACCCAGAATTAAAAAAGGTGAACTTGTCGACGTCCTCATCGGTCAGGATAAAGTCCTGACCGGCTGGATTGAAGCGACCCCGATACGCTATGACGCAAAAAGTATTCATGTCGGTATCAGTGGCCGGAGTAAGACGGCGGATTTAATCGACTGTGCTGCCAATAACACGCTTTTTACAGGCAACACCTTGCATCAGATAGCCTCAGAACTGGCTAACCCGTTTGGCATTAAAGTCATTAGCCAGAAAGCCCCCCAAACACCGCCACAGGCTTTTCAGGCTGATTATGGAGAAACTGTCCATGAGGCGCTAAACAAGGCGTTAGGAAGCCAACAGGCGCTAGCCTGGGGGCAATCTGCTAATGGGTACAGTCGGCAATGATCGTGCGACAACAGCACTTGTCTGGGGAGAAAATATTCTCACCTGTGATACGAAACAGAGTATCCGCGAACGCTTTTCGGAATATCAGGTGGCGGGTCAACGCTCGGGAGATGATGACGATTTCGGGGAAGCGACATTAACAGCGCTCAGCGCCAAAACCAGGGACAGTCAAATTACCCGCTATCGTCCGCAACATATCCACCAGGCCGGTAATGCCACTGGAGCGAGCTGTCAAGCACGAAGCGAATTTGAAGCCAGACAGCGTGTAGCCAGAACCGAGGAAACGACCTATACAGTACAAGGTTGGCGGCAAGGTGACGGCATCCTATGGAAGCCTAATCAACGCGTAATTGTGTTTGATCCGTTGCTGGGCTTTAACAACCGTGAACTGGTCATTAGTGAGGTGGTGTATACGCAGGATGAAGGCGGTACGTTATGTGAACTGCGAGTCGGGCCAGAAGCCGCCTATATTCCGGAGCTTGAGGAATTGAAAGCGCAGGACGACGAGGATTAGCGATTCGTCCTGTACCGCTCACCCATTTTGGGGCATTTACCGCTTTTATTCTTTTGTTCAGTTGGAGACGTATTAAATGAAAAACGTTGGTCGTGTATTCAATGAGTTGATGTAGCATCAAACGTAGTACTCGCGTTCGATGTAAGTACCGATGATCCTATCGTGCATTTCGGATGATTTTGAATATCCGAGCGTCTTGCGATTGAGCCGTTGCAATCGGTTACGCAG
>NZ_JAHWCO010000158.1:0-8301 GCF_020054415.1 Candidatus Symbiopectobacterium sp.
CAATCGGTTACGCAGTATCAGATGTGCACGCTCAATACGCTGTGTATACAGCTTGCTAACAATGTGTTTTACTTTTGGAAGTTCGTCGTTGTAAGCACTGTGCCATCCGTGTTTGCATGACTGACGACGGTAACGCTGAGGCCACTTTTACCATAACCGTGTTTTTTCACAGGAGATGTCTGTTCACAAAACGGGCATCTTACATCAACCTTAGCCACTGTATTCCACATCCAAAACCGGACATTTCACACTGCAATCAACATATTGAATACACGACCAAGCCAGTGCGCTACCACGCCGGTATAAGCGTCGCGGTCGGTGAGCGTGAACTGGTGACTGTCGCCCTGCTGGCGGGTGAGGGTCAGCGCCGGAAGCGGTTTACCGCTCAGATTCTGATTCTGCCCCTGTTTAAAAAACAGCATTTTCCCTTGTTTAACCGCCATCACCGCGCCATGATCCCTTGCCAGTCGCGTTAAGAAGCTGCCATCTGATTCCTAGCTCTGGTCGCTGTGGGCCAGTTTGGTGTGTGCCATCGCCTGACTTATCACCGGCGTCAGCTTATGTCGGGCGGCGAGCGTTTTCAACACATCGCCGAGGGTGTGTTATGGTAAGAGGCTTCGCGCTGGACGTTGAGCGAGGCACGAAAGTCAGCGCTGCGTGCGCGTATCGTCAGCCGGTCGGGCGCACCGCTGCGCTCGATTTCATCGACGGTAAAGGTGCCTTTATTTATCAGCCCGGTTTCATTCCAGCAGAGAGACAGGGCAACGTTAGCCCCGCGGCGCGGCAAGAGCAGACTACGGTCTCTGTCATCCAGTTCAATATCCAGCTGGTCCGCCTCAAAGCCCCGGTTATCCGTCAGGGTTAATGACATCAGGCGGTGTGCTATGTTGCCGGTGATATCGACGCCGTCAACGCTCAGCCGCCAGTCCGGGGTATGGCCACCCGCCGGGATATCCAGCAAGGCCGACATGCTCATGACAGCAGCCCGCACAGGGTTTCGAAGAGTGCGCCGCTCAGGTCGTTAAGCTGCTGCGACAGGTCACAGAACATCTCTTTCAGGTTTTCATCGGTGCGTTTAAGCGTCAGGCTAAATTCAATACTACGCGCGGCGCCGTCGGAGAAGAACACGCTTTTGGTGCGGCTCAGACTTTCAATCACAAACATGCCATGGATAGCCCCGTTACCTTCAATCAGCGACTAGGCTTTACCGGTTTCCGCCATCTTTTGCAGCGCCATGAGCGAGACGCCCCCGCCGGTGATTTCCGGCAACAGCACACCACTCAGGGTGACGGTTTCTTCATCCGGGCCGATGTACTGGCTTTGCGGGCGGTGGCCTATCCGGCGGTTGGACGGGTGACGCCAAGCCATCTGGTGCTGAAATTCCTGATAGGGCACGGTGTGCAGCATAAAAACGAACATGCCTAAAGCCATCATCATCTTTTTTACTCTCTGTCCTCAAACCGGCTGTGGGCACGGGCGCGTGCCTGGCGCTCGCGGGCATCAAGCTGGCGGGCCACCTCCCGTGCGATATCCTGCGTGCTATGGTGCGGCTGCGCCACAATCTGAATGGGAGCCTCAATGCTGATGTGGGTCACGCCGCCAGCGGGGGCCGCCGTGCCCTGCTGCGCCCGGTAATGGCTCGCCGGCAGGCTGTAGGGATGCAGCGGCGCCTGAGCTATGGCAGACGACATGCCGCCCATCATCAGGGCGGCGGCGGCAAGACTGGCGGTGGTGCGGCGACTGGTGACATTGACCGGGCCACTGATTATTTCCGAGCCGATTTCCCCCACCAGACCAAAGCGCCCGGACGGAATACGCACGCCCTTGTCGTACTCGCCGACGTAGTTTGCCAGCGGATGCAGCGCACGAGTGGCCTGCACGGTGGTGTTGCCCTTCATCCAGTCCGGCAGGTAGTCGGTGAGCGAGGTCAGTTTGTTTTTCAGCGCCTGCCATTTTTCATTGATGCCGTCCATCAGGCTATCGATGATACGGGTACCAAAATCCTTAAACCGGCCAGGCAGCGCCTGTAGATAATCCTGGATAGCCTGCCATTTTTCCCGTGTCGTCTGGCTGACGGACTCCCATAGCGCTTTGAATTTTTGACCAAGGGTATCCCAGTTTTGCCATATCAACACCGCCGCGCCGGCGATGACGCCAATTATTGCCAGGATCGGGTTGGCGAACATCAGGCGCACCAGCCAGACAGTGGCGGTGCCAATCTGTCGGAGGGCGCCCACCAGAAGCACACGTCCCGCCGTGGCAGTACGCCGTATCGCCTTGCCGAGCAGAGAAAAGGCACCATCGCCCTTGATGCCCAGCAGGCTAAAGCCATAACGCAGCAGGGCGACAGGTCCCAGCAGTGAGGCAAGTGCCAGAGTTAATGCGCCGCCGGCGGTCAGCAGCAGGCAAAAGCCGGCAGCGGTCACGGTGAGCACTTTCTCTGCCTGCTGATTTCGGGCAAAAAAGGCGTTTACCCGGTCCATCATCGCCGACACCTTTTCCAGTCCCTTGACGTAAAGCGGCAGCACCTTTTCCCCGATATTTTTATACAGATCGTGTTTTTTAGCCTCCAGGATCAATTCTTGGCCGCCGGCGGTGTGCTGCCACTGACGAAGCAAAGTATCAATATCTTGCGCCTGGGTGCCGGCCAGCAGTTGCTTTTGAATGTTCTCGCGCTGGTTATACATCGTGGCGAACAGGTCGGAGGCCGTGCGATTGGAGAACAGCACGCCAATTTTGAGTTGCACCCCTTCATCAGAGAGGTTCGGAAAGGCTTTTTTGATACGCGGTACCACCTCTTCTATTAAATAGTTAAACGGCGTTTTGATGAATTTTTCGGCTTTGTTGAATAAATAGATTTTATGCTGGCAGTCCAGTGAAACGACGGATCCTCGCAACGCAAAATCATGCAGTTAGGCCTCATGAGAAAACTGTACACCTGAGGACACAAGCATTTTCTACCAAAACTGGCTTGGCAAAACAGCATGACTCACTATTATTCAACAAAGCCTGCCATTTAATAAAACAGCGTAATATTTATTACCCTCAAAATTTACACAGCCCTGATATACCGGACACATTTCCATTTTATTTCCCCTCAATTAATGAATTAACAGCTGCGCGTAAGTCTCAATTAACTTGACGCTGATACCCTGATTACCGATAGCACTGGCGCGAACAACACCCCGCGCCAGTTTGAACATGCGGCGGTAATTACCCTTTGAATATTTGAGAAACGCCTCTGCAACGCCCGGCACTGAGATAACGTCACCGTCGCCTTCATCCGGCAACAGGCTGGCGAGGATGGTATTGAAGTCCTCAACCTCGGATTTGCTCTTGTGGGCCTCAAGGTCTAACGCCATGCCCACGCGGCTGTAGAGCTGTGCAAACTCACCGCGAGACCCCTTGAGGTTAATCAGCAGACGTGGCATGCCTGCCAGCACGAGGGCGACGCCAGAACGGTCGTGGATGCGGCGCAGTACCTCCAGTGCGCGGTAAGGCAGCAGCTCGGCTTCATCCACCAGAACAACCCAGCCGGTGCCCGTCAGCGCCTGTATACACTCTTCGCTTAACTCATGGATATTGCCGGTCTTTTTCACACCCAGGCGGGCGCACAGCTCCTGCAGCAGCACTTTGGCGGTGTAGCCGGGGTCGGCCTCAATCATGATCGCGCCCTTATTCATCTCCACATAGCGCTTCAGCGCCATAGTTTTGCCCATACCTGCCGGGCCATAAATAACGCCGATATCGCTGTCCATATGGGTGTTGGTGATTAAACCCAGTGCCAGCCCGGCCAGTTGGGTCTGAACAAAAGACTCTTTAACTTCGCGGCGGCGGGCGCGTTCTTCCTCGCGGCTGATAAAGTCAGCGATAGCCGACTCGACGTTACTGATATTGCCGTTATAGACGCCTTTCAGATACTGAGAAATAACCGCTGTGCTCAGGCCCGTTTTAGTGGCTACCTTTTTTTGGGTGTAGCCAGTCCCCTCCAGCAAGTGGATTAATTTATCTTTGATGTTCATTTAAATAACCTTATTGATGATTACTGGCTTTCTTTAAATCGCTTTCAAATTCCGATTCAAATAAATAAACCTTTTCGGGTTCGTTATTATTTCGCACTGGCGCGAACATTGTAACGGCTTTGTTGAATAATAGGTAATCATGCTGTTTTCCGTGCCAGTTTTGGATTAAAATGCTGATCGCTCCGGGATGCATCACCACGCTCTGGATTTAACATACTGATTTTACGTCAAGGGAATCCGCAGCCTTTATGGCTACGCAGCATAATATCTATTTATTCAACAAAGCCCATTGTAACGTCAATCTCAGGCCGCTGTTCCAGTGCTGGCCGCAGCTCTTCCTGCTTGCGACGCACCTTGTCTTCCAGGTTCTTGACGCTGCGTTTAACACGCTTCTCTTTAAGCTGCTCGATACGGGCTTTCGGGAAGGCATCGACCTTATTACCGTTCCAGATGGCGTCACATATCCAGGAGCCGTCCATACGGCGCACAATAACGCTGTGGGGGTCGTGAATATCAAAGCAGACCCGGACTTCTTCGCCCTCGACGCAGGCCAGCTCGGTGCTGAAATAGATATTCTTGAATAGCTGTATCTCGCCGCGTCTGGCTGTACAAATCTGCTCTGGCCGGAACATTTCATGCAGTTCAGAGCTGGTCAGGAACTGAATTTCTTCCTGCTCCTGCTTAATAACGTGGTTACGGTACGCCAGCGGTGACCAGTGCTGCCCGCTGTCTCGCTTTGGCAGGCTGCTGTGCGGGCGGTTATTATGCCTTTCTACCTGGCGCTCAATCTCCGCGACCAGCTGCTCCATCGTCGGCACCTTGCGCATGGCCGTGGCCTGCACCTCATTCAACGAACGGCCTTTTTCCAGCGCGTTGACGGCTGACTCCACCGCCTTGCGGTACTTACGTTGCGCCTCCCGGTCACCAGATTTACCCACCCAGGAACCAAAGGCCATCGCGGCACGCTTGGGTATTTCCTGGTTAAGACGTTCGATAATCCCGCGCCCCTGTGGATTACCCGGAATACCGGTGGGGTGCTCAATACCGAGGCGGGAGAAAATACCCGTAATGTCGGCATCGAATACGGCGTTTTTCTCACCGCCTCCGTTATCGGAGTAATACATCAGCGGTACGCCGTAGCGTGATACTGCGTTACGGATGGCATCGCCTACGGCGACCTGGCTCTCGGACATGGCCAGACTCCAGCCGACCACCACGCGGGTGCGGGCGTCGATCACCAGCGTAATCTCAGGCCGGAACGGCTTACCTGTATCAGGGTTAATCACTTCCATCTTCATGCCGTGGCCATCGCCGACCCACACACCATTAACCGGGATAACTGACCAGTCGCGGCGCACGAACGGCAGGTACTTCTTGTAATCGGAGCCGGTTGCACGTCCGCGCTCGCGCTCGGCAACAGGCAGCTTGTCCAGCGCATAACGCACTGTGTCAACTTTGGGTAGCATGGATAACATGATCTCGTTGTCCCCGTATTGCTCAATCCACCACTTAGCAAACTTCTCGTATGCCATCATGACGGTGGGTTTATTGGTATCGCGCCAGAAGCGCATAAAGTCCGGCATCCATGAATACTGGAACACCTCTTTTTTGCTGACCTTACCCGGTGCCAGCAGCGCCATGCGTTCACCCACCGTATCCGCAGCCATCCAGGCTGACAGCCAGCGCTGAAGCGTTGGCACGCTGACCCCGGCGCGGGTGGCACCCTTGCGGGCGTTGGCGATATCTGCGGCCCGCTGCACACAATCCGGCAATGTCCCGGCAACAGAAGCGTCGGCAATAAACTCGACTGCTTGCTTGCGTTTCATGCTGAGACCGCCGTTCTCGCTGCTGTCCATAAGGCGTAACACCTCCTGAACCAGTACCATCCGCGCATCACCGACTGCTTTCTGGCTGTCGCTCAGCCCGCGCAGCTTCTTCTCCTGCAGGGCTGGGCATTTACGGTACAGCGCCAGCTCACACTGCACTTTCTCGCCACCGGCTCCCGTGACCAGCTCACCTGCTATGGTCGCTCTGGCCGGAAGGGAAGCGGACTGTGCCAGCAGCTGACGGGCCATGCGGGCCTGAACAGCTTCACGTGCGGCATCCGGCAGACAATCAACGTTGTACTCGTAGGCCTTCGTACCCTGGCGGCGGCGCATCATTTCCGGCAAACCAGCAGCACACTTATTCAGGGTGTACCGCACTCCCTGAACAGTACCAGGCAACCCCGGCAGGCCAATTAACTCATTCACCGTAACGAACATATCAGGACGCCTTACGCATATAGCTCTTGGTCTGATAACGGCTGGGCCAGATTTCTTCCGGCGCAACGTCCAGTGCAGCAGCCACAATCTCCTGATAAGACCTGCATTTTGTTCTTAATACAGACTTCAGGGAGCCTGCCGCGTAACCATTTCTGCGGCTCAGTTCGGCGAGGGATAAACCACGCTTGTGTAGCTCGCGGATGACATCCTCAGAGTGCCAATCAGAAACCAGATCTTCTTTTCGATTCATCATTCATCTATCCTAAAAAGTTATCCCGAAGGATAAACCGTAGGTTATCTCTTCGGATAAAAGTATTGATCCACATGTGGCTCATGTAAAGCAAAAATTTCACTTTCTTTTGTCTTTATGAGATCAGTTAATTCCATATGTGGTTTTAGCTATTTAAAACATATGGTTACAAGGCAAAGAAAATGGTTAGTAAAAAAGAAAGCGGATTTGCTATTCCTGGCGACGGAAAGGAAAGTATTGGTGAGCGATTGAGAAGCCTTATTGGCAATCGAAGCGTAAGGGCCGCTTCGCAGGATTGGGGACTTTCGTTCTCCACATTAAACAATTATCTAACTAGAGGAACGGAGCCTTCTCTCAATGTGGCAATAAAAATCGCCACAATAGAAGGGGTCACTGTTGAGTGGCTGGCAACTGGATTATCGACTGAAGACAAGCCCTCAACTGAAATCCCTGCCTCAGACGGCAGAGAAAGAGAACTTCTCCGCACCGCTTGGGCGACTGCATTTGAATTTATGGGGAAAGCTGAGGCTGAAGCCCTTCTGAAAATAATTATTAATGGCGGCGCGCGTAGCATCATCAAGCTAGCCGAGCATGATGCGACACTTGAAGAAACTTTTATGCTACTCCCGCCAGAGTTGAAAGAGAGAGCAATAGACCTCATCGACGCGCACGTAGAAGCTAAAAAAGGGGCATCTGAAGACGGTGAGGTGAATAGCACTAATAGCCTAGCTCAAGGGGCGGGCTAAGCGGGCAGATTGAGTTAAGTAAGCGTAGGCAGATGCTTGCTGACAGGTCTAATGCATAATTTTTATGAGGTTATTGAGTTCGGCCAACTTTTTTAGCCGCTTGCTTAAACGAAAATCAAAAACGATTTAAACGCAGTTCAAACTCACATAAGTAGCAATCATTCGAGTATCAAATACCGTTCGAAAAAATCAGTTTTGAGTCATTTTTTCGCGACGAGTATCAAACCCCAGATTTCGACCAATGCCGCGCCAGTAAAAGGTTGGCGGCTTGCTTGAGGCATGCACGATCAGTATCAAAATGATTACCCCCCCATAGACGGCGTGCGCGACCTGCTGGATCCGAAAACCTCAGGAGGGCACTGATGGACGATACCCTGTTGACGATTGATAATCTGGCGCTCAGTTTTCCGATTTATCGCGGTGAAGTACATGCGCTTAATCAGGTCTCGTTGAGCGTAAAGCGTGGTGAAATTGTTGGCGTGGTCGGGGAATCTGGTTCCGGCAAGTCAGTAACCTCGATGCTGGTGATGCGGCTGCTTAGACCCGGGAGCTATATAGAATCAATAGCGGCAGCATTACCCTGTTAGGGCAGGATATGCTCAATGCGCCGGAGCGCAACCTGCGCCAGATGCGTGGTGCCAAGGTCGCCATGATCTTTCAGGAACCGATGACGGCACTGAATACAACGCGCCGTGTCGGTGATTTGATGCGCTAAGTTATCCAACAGCATCAACCGCTGAATAAACGCGATGCACACGCCCATGCGTTGGTATTGTTCTCAGAAATGCAAATTTCTGATGCAGAGCTGGTGATGAAACGTTACCCGTTTGAACTCTCTGGCGGCATGCGACAGCGCGTAATAATCGCGTTGGCTTTTTCGGCTTTGTTGAATAAATCAGAACTTGTAACGACTGCGCCCCATACGGGTCGATTGTTACGTGATGCGAATACTGTTCGGCATTCCTGATAGCGTGATCCGGTTAAGCGCTTTGACCATGGTCATGGCTTCACCCACCTGA
>NZ_JAHWCO010000727.1:0-2563 GCF_020054415.1 Candidatus Symbiopectobacterium sp.
GAGATTGTGGGCGGCAATATGGATTAACTGCAGGTATTTTTGTCGGGTCATCGGTGGCGTCCTTTATCGTCGTGGTTGAGGTCAGGGTTCCTTATGCGATGGGCAAAAAATAATCCTTCGGGGTTTGAAGGATTATAAAATGAATATATATTATACAATTGAATGGTTCATATGCTGATTTTTTGCTATGACTTCCTCACGAAAATTGCCCTGGCATCAATATCCTTGAACGTTTCAAATTTTTCCGCAAACACTCTGGCGGTCTGTTGACAGGCGGTTTCCGTGTCAAATTCCTGTGTATGCAGGGAGGAAAAAGCATTATCGCTATAAGGACTGGCGTATAGGGCTAAAATTAATATCCACATGGTGATGTCCTCCTCGTTAATCGGCGGGTTTATTGACATTGTGGGGCGTCAATGGCGAATTTGCCGTGATACGTTCTAGTGGCACGACATCCCAGTTAAGTACCCAGGCACCATATTGCTGTCCGCAATGGGTGCAGGCCAGGATGAGGTCAATCCCCCACTCGCCGCTTTCCGATTGTTGAGTAATCTCTGCATGGGTAGGATTCAGGTGTCGGGTTGCCTGATGGCAGCTGATGCAGGTAATACTCATAACGGGTTTTCCTTATCTAATGTGACGATGAGTTCGGCCAATATCTCGAAGGCATTTTGAAATTCACAATACGCGGCGGCAGAATGGTCTGCCTGAAGATGATGCATGGCACGGTTAAGGCGTTTTTCAATCTGACGGCGCAGATGTTTTATTTCCTGATAGCTCATGCACTGACCTCCTGCTCAAAGGGCGTAATAATGACGTCTGACGGTGGGATTGTTTTAGTGGTGCCCATGGTGAGGGCGCACATACAGGCAGCGATGAAGCTCTGGGCCTGTGGCGCATTTAGGGTGTTACCGTAGGCGCGCAGTCGTCCCACTATGTTGGTAATCCCATCAGCCAGCGGGCGTGTGCCGGGTTCAACTGGCCGCCACTTTCCATCCCGGCAGCAGAGCCAGTCAGCCTCTCGCCAGAAGCCGTGAGTCGGACAGGTGGCGTCATTGGCGACCCTCCTGTCAGACAGGCAACGTCTTGTAAATTGGACTGTCTCCCTGCGCGTTTCCGTGCTAAAACCTTCTTCCAGTCCTGATAGGCATTTTTCGTGTTGCCGGCGGTCGGTGTTGGCCAGCCCGTTAACCACACCACCCTCCCCAGTAGGGCATTGAGCGGCACATTCGGGCATTCCCTGCCATCCTTTCCGTCCCGCGTAGTGGGCGTCGGCCACCCAGTAAAGTCGTTGTCGGATGTGCGGCGCACCGAAGCCCGCAGCGCATAAATCGAGCGCTGCTGTGGTGTAGTTCTCTGCTTCCAGGTCAGTCTGTACAAGGTCGAGCCATGCGAGTCCGTCTTTGCCTGCAACCTGTTCACCAAAGATAACGCCAGGTTTGCACTGCTGGATGAGGTGGAAGAACGCGGGCCATAAGTGCCGCTCATCAGCAAACCCATTTCCCTTGCCTGCCGCGCTGAAAGGCTGGCACGGACAACTGCCTGTCCACACGGGTTTGTCATCGGTCCATCCGGCTTTTCGCAGGGCGTATGACCAGGTGCCGATACCGGCGAAGAAATGGCACTGGGTATAGTCTCGTAAATCATCAGGGTTCACCTCCTCAATGGAGCGTTCGTCAACATCGCCGGGGGCAATATGACCGGCGGCTATCAGGTTTCGCAGCCACTGCCCCACACAGGGGTCAGTGTCGTTATACCAGGCGCGCATTACTGCACCTCCTGAGCTATCAGGAAATAAAACATCTGCGACGCCAAATTGAAAGGCACATAAACCGCGCAATGCATCACCTGCGGGCAGACCATTCTGCCGCCGCGTATTGTGAATTTCAAAATGCCTTCGAGATATTGGCCGAACTCATCGTCGACTTAGATAAGGAAAACCCGTTATGAGTATTACCTGCATCAGCTGCCATCAGGCAACCCTTCACCTGAATCCTACACAGGCCGAGATCACCCAACAACCGGAAAGCGGCGAGTGGGTAATTGACCTGCTATTGGCCTGCCCACACTGCGGACAGCCGTATAGCGTCTGGGTACTTAACTGGGATGTCGTGCCACTAAGAGGTATCACGGCAAATTCGCCATAAACGCCACACACCCTCAATAAACCCGCCGATTAACGAGGAGGACATCACCATGTGGATATTAATTTTAGCCCTATACGCCAGTCCTTATAGCGATAATGCTTTTTCCTCCCTGCATACACAGGAATTTGACACGGAGACCGCCTGTCAACAGACCGCCAGAGTGTTTGCGGAAAAATTTGAAACGTTCAAGGATATGGATGCCAGGGCAATTTGCGTGAAGAAGTCATAGCGAAAAAGCGGCATTTACTGCATTCAATTGTATAATATCGATATTAATTTTATAATCCTTCAAACCCCGAAGGATTATTTTTTGCCCATCGCATAAGGAACCCTGACCTCAACCACGACGATAAAGGACGCCACCGATGACCCGACAAAAATACCTGCAGTTAATCCATATTGCCGCCCACAATCTC
>NZ_JAHWCO010000459.1:0-4759 GCF_020054415.1 Candidatus Symbiopectobacterium sp.
AGAAACTGCGAATGGAGAGGAGGTTAAAAGAGTTAAGTCCCGGAGTGATCGATACGACGCGAATCAGTGATCGACCTTTCATGCGAAATCGTGATCGATTGTCATGCGAATCACTGATCGATCACGATGCGAATATGCAGGCGCGGCACACTGGATATCCCAGTACGATGCTCATCGGTAGCGTAAGTAGCAGTAGCGCGCGATGGGCTACCACATCTGCCAGTGCCAAAACGCACTGAGTCAGTGGCGGTAGCGGTGTCTCGAATGCCTCATACAGGCTGGCAAATTCGGGTAATACCCATATCAGCATGATGATACTCAGCGTAACGCTAACGCCCAGAACAAAACCAGGATAGCGCAGCGCTTGTTTCACTTTCTTTTGCAGTTGAAGCTGCTGCTCTTGCTGCGCCGCCAACTGTTGGCAACACACATCTAGTTTGCCGGTCATCTCCCCAACGGCAACCAGGGTAGGATAAAGCGTAGGAAATACCTGTGGGTAGTGGTGCAGGACATCGGAAAAAGATTCGCCTTCGGCAATGTCATCGGCTAATGCGTTAATCAGGCATCGCCATCCCGGCAGTTCATGCTGTTCGGCCAGCAGTCGCAGTGCATTCAGCAGCGGCAGGCCAGCCTTTAGCAATGCGGCAACCTGCTTAAACAAGGCGATACGGGCCGTTGTTTTCCAGTAACGTTGCGTGAGCGTCTGCCGGTATCGTAAACGTAACGGCTGGTACCCCCTCTGAGCCAGGAGTAGAGTTTTTGTGACATGGCCGCAGTCTCAATGAGAGTGTTGTGATGCACCAATGATACGATACATTTCGGCGGCGGATGTCTCCCCTTGGGAGACCCTTTGTAATGCCGACATGAATAGCGTGTCATAACCCGTTTCGTTGGCCAGTACCGCGAGGTCTTGCGTGCTGGCACCGCGACTCAATGCGTGTCGTAGCGCAGGAGTGAGCGGTAGCAGCTCGTAGAGGGCGGTTCTACCATAATACCCCTTCACGCAGTGTTCACAGCCTTGCGCATCCCAGTGTGGAACGGGGGTTGCCCATAGCGTAGCGGGAAATGTTAATGACGAGGAAGCCGCTGTTTTACAGTGTGGGCAAAGACGCCGTACCAGACGCTGAGCAATGAGCAGCGTCAACGCACCCGCGAGCAAATACCCGGGAATGCCCAAATGCCCGAGTCGGGTCAGGGTTTCAATCGCAGAATTGGTATGCAGCGTCGATAATACCAGATGACCAGTTTGCGCTGCTTTCACGGCAATTTCCGCGGTTTCGCTATCACGTATTTCGCCAATCATGACGACATCAGGATCTTGACGCAGCAAGGCACGCAAAATGCGACTGAAATCCAGCTCGGCCTTGAGGTTCAATGCGGTTTGATTGATGCCCTGCAACGGGATTTCCACCGGATCTTCCACACTGCAAATGTTGCGCTGGCTCTCATTGAGCCAGCATATTGCGCTATAAAGCGTCACGGTTTTGCCGCTTCCCGTAGGCCCGGTCACTAGGATCATACCCTGCGGCTGCTGTAACGCCTGTGTCAGGCAGGCGTATGCCGTCTGCGATAAGCCCAGGCTATCTAGAGTGAGCATCTGTTGGTAGGTTTGTAATACGCGCAGTACGATTTTTTCACCTTCCAGTATGGGCAGTGTGACAATACGCAGCAAGAGCGACTGTGCATTGATCGCGAACGAGAACTGACCGTCTTGCGGCAGACGGTGCTCTGCAATACCCAACTGCCCCATGATTTTCAGTCGTGCGGTAAGGCGTGCCGCACAGCCCAATGGGGGGGATAAGCAGATATGCAGCACGCCATCAATATGCATGCGTACACGGTAGGTATCCGCCATGGGTTCAAAATGGATATCCGAAGCCCGTCGCTGAAAGGCCTGTGCCAGCGTTTGATTGATATAGTGGATAACGGATGTCTCTTCGTCTGTTGGCTCGGTGGTGGGTGTGATGCTGAACACAGCGTCGCTTTCTGCCGCCTGCGGTAGGGGGTGGAAAGCCTGTTCCAACTTCGCTTGTGACCAGCGTTCCACCACGATATGGCGATTGCTGGCAAATTTTAGCGCTGTCAGCAATACGGGAGCCACATCGCCAGTGACGGCGATAGTGACGATTTGTTCATCTAATGTCAGCAACTGTGCCTGATAGCGTTGGCACAACTGCTTGATCTCTCGATCCAACGGGGAGTATGTGCGCATGTTTACTCCGAGACATCATCGAAACGAAATACCCGCTCGCAAGCGACTATCAAACTCTCGGCCTGCGAGGTTGCCTGACAATGTCGGCGCCAAATGATGGAACTGCTGTCGCTATCCCAATAGGGTATTAAGGTCACGTGCAACCCTTGCAAGGCAGACTGCCCCGTCAAACTGATGACGCCTTGTGTTACGCTGAGATTGCTGACATAGCGTGAGCCTCTCGCGACGGGAATACCTTGGCTTCCTGCATTACAAGGCGCAACGCTGCTGTTTTCTAACACACACAAATTGACCGCCGTTCGATAAGGTGCCAGCGATTGCAGCATGTCTGTCATTGCAGTCTTTTGCAGGTATCCCTGATTAGCAGGGGATACTAATGGAGGCGAGAATGGCAACAATCGCGATAACGATCATCAACTCAACTAGGGTGAATCCGCGTTCTGTATTCATCATCGTCCTTTTCAGTCAGCAGGTTTGGCATAAAGGTAGAAGATGCAAGGGGGGAGGACGAGCGCATAAATGGATAACTGGAAAGCCGACTCGTAAAGAATGGTTCGGATTGCATGATTCTTTTAAAATCTGGAATCGATATCGCAGAAAATAAATGGTTTTTAATAAATTTATTATATTTTAATGAGTTAATGGTTGTTTTAAGGATGCCCTTGCTAGGAAAATAACAAAATCTGAGTAATAATGGTATGACACCATTTCTTGGGGAGCATGTGGTATGCAGTTGGAAGCGGGTTGGTTAACAGGCGTAAAACGGGTGCCTTTTCCCCATTGTGACTTGCGCCCGGACGCAGAGCTTCCTTCATTGCTGGTGATACACAATATCAGCTTACCGCCGGGAGCGTTTGGCGGCCCCTACATCGACCAACTGTTCACGGCGACGCTCGATCCCTAGGAGCACCATTATTTTCAGAATATCAGCCAGTTACGGGTGTCGGCACACTATTTGATTCGCCGTGATGGCGGCATTGTGCAATATGTCCCTTTTGATAAACGTGCTTGGCATGCTGGGGTATCTCAGTTTGCCGGCCGTGAGCGGTGTAACGATTTCTCCATTGGTATCGAACTGGAAGGTACTGATACGCTACCTTTTACTCAGGAGCAATACCAACAGCTGGCCTGTGTTACCCGGTTGTTCTTGAACCATTACCCTATTACGCCACAGTGCATTACCGGGCACAGTGATATAGCCCCTCAGCGTAAAACTGATCCCAGCCCGGCCTTTGACTGGCAGCACTATCACCAATTGATCCAGGTGCCTGAAATTGACGATAAGAGGAATGAGTGCTCATGACCCTGTTTACCTTGCTACTGTCCCTGACGTGGGAGCGTTTGTTTAAAAAAAACGATCGCTGGCAGATAGACACCCATCTGGAAATGATTTTTCGCCGTCTCTCAGCCCCCTCTTTATTGCAGACATTGCTGTTAGCATTGTTGGGGATGGCCGCAACTGCTGTGTTGCTGTGGCTGGCGAAGGGGGTATTATTTGGGCTGGTAGGGCTGTTGCTGTGGATTGCTATCGTACTATTGTGTCTTGGTGCTGGCGAGGTGCGGCAGCATTACCAGAATTACCTTGGCGCAGCACAACGCGGTGAACAGGATGCAATGCAAGCGCTGGCAGAAGAGCTGGCTTTGATTCATGGTTTACCGCTGGATGCCACTGAGCGTGAAAAACTGAGTGAATTGCAAAATGCATTGCTGTGGCTCAACTTTCGCTTTTATCTAGCACCGTTGTTCTGGTTTGTGGTCGCTGGGCCATACGGGCCGATAGCGCTGGTTGGTTATGCCATTTTACGCGCTCGTCAAACCTGTTTGGCGCGGCATCATACGCCATTGTCCCGTGCACAATCAGGCGTTGATGCCTTGTTGCGCTGGCTGGATTGGATCCCGGCACGTTTGGCGGGGATCACCTATGCGCTGTTAGGTCATGGTGAAAAAGCGCTTCCTGTCTGGCTGGCATCGTTGGGCGATTTGCACCATTCTCCCTATTGGGTTGTTACGCAACTGGCACAATTTTCTCTGGTTCGTGAATCTCACACCGACCCTATTGATGCGCCGCGCGCCGCGGTAATACTTGCGAAAAAGGTTTCTGTGGTGATGGTGGTGGCGGTGGCTGCACTCACGATTTATTGTACGTTGCTTTGAGTTGCGTCTGGCGGTGTGTACCACAATGTGCCTGGCATTGATGGTGCCCATTCCGGGGGCATCCTCCTAGGACGCCTAAATCTTGTTCAACGCGGTTTCAAACAGGTTTTCATTCACTTGATGCTCTCTTAAAACCCGAATTATAAAGGGGGGGGGAGCTATTGTGAGAGGGCGAAATAGGTCTAATGAGTTTTAATTCAACGCCTCGCCTTATTGCGTGCTTGGGTGAGCCTGTTTAAGATTTTGTGTAAATGCCTTTCCTCAGAAGTGACCGTCAAGGCGGTCACCGAACTCGATAATAAAGCGACTCATTGCCATACGCCAGTCCTGTAAGGGCATCGTCCATTTCTGTGATGCCGCCTGGATTGCCAGCCATACGACCTTCTTCACCGA
>NZ_JAHWCO010000096.1:0-2708 GCF_020054415.1 Candidatus Symbiopectobacterium sp.
ATGTAAGTACCGATGATCCTATCGTGCATTTCGGATGATTTTGAATATCCGAGCGTCTTGCGATTGAGCCGTTGCAATCGGTTACGCAGTGTCAGATGTGCACGCTCAATACGCTGTGTATACAGCTTGCTAACAATTTGTATTTGTTTTACTTTTGGAAGTTCGTCGTTGTAAGCCCTGTAGCCATCCGTGTTTGCATGACTGACGACGGTAACGCTGATGGACACTTTTGCCATGACCGTGTTTTTTCACAGGAGATGTCTGTTCACAAAACGGGCATCTTACATCAACTTTAGCCACTGTATTCCACATCCAAAACCGGACATTTCACACTGCAATCAACATATTGAATACACGACCCGATTACAGCTGCTCTGCCATTTCCTGTAAAATCTGCTCGCACCACTGCTGCAAGCGCTCATCGCTCAGGTCATACTGATTCACTTCATCAAGCGCCAGCACGACAAAGCGTTTTCCATCTGATGTGAGTGGCTTGGTGGTGGTGAACTCATAGCCTTCGATGGGCCAACAGCCAATAAAGGTTGCGCCGCTCGCGGCCAACTGCTGATGCAACATACTGAGGGCATCAAGGAACCATTCACCGTAGCCTAGCTGGTCACCCATGCCATACAGCGAAACGATTTTTCCTTGTAGATTCAACGAGGATAGCTGTCCCCAAATGGCTTCCCAATCCTCCTGAATTCCACCGAAATCCCACGTTGGGATACACAGAATCAGGAATTCATACTCTTCCATCTTCTGCGGATCGGCATCTTTTACGTTATGCAGGTCGAGCAGCGATTCGCCCAAAATATCGCGAATCTTTTCCGCTGTCATCTCGGTGTAGCAGGTGCTGGAGCCGTAGAACAAACCAATTTTCATATGCAATTGCAGCGTGTTAAACAAACTTGCCACTAGCCTAACTGAATCTTACAGCGAGGTATATATCCGTCATACTTCAAGTTGCAGGTGCGTTGGCCGCGTTCACTTACTGCTTTCCTGTCACTCGAATTATTTAGGGTATCGTTTTGTCATTCCCGCGAAGGCGGGAATCTCTTGCAGAAGAAACGCGTTTTTTCTCAGAGTCATCTCCGGCTTTCGCCGAGGATGACGAGGAGTAAGGTGAGTGGTTAGCAGACTGCGGTTGAAGAATGACCCTTCACCCGTATTCACGCTTGCCTGTGAGGCTTAACCAAGCGTTTGGTGACGCGTTTCTTTGGTCAGCAATGATGCGATAAGCGTTAAAGATGCCATAGCAAACAGGTAAACGCCTACGTAGAACAGCCCGTAGTTGGCGGTCAGCCAGGCGGCGATATAAGGTGCAACCGATGCTCCCAGAATCGACGATACGTTATAGGAGAACGAGGCACCGGTATAACGCACTTCAGTGGGGAAAAGTTCAGGTATCAACGCGCCCATCGGGCCGAAGGTTAAGCCCATCATGCCCAGTCCCAGCACCAGAAACAGCATCACCAACGGTTGGCTGCCAGACCCTAACAGGGACGGGAACAGCATTGCGAATAGCAGCATGCCGCAGGTAACGACGATCATGGTCTTACGGCGGTCATAGGCATCTGCCAGCAACCCGCCAACCGGGATCAGCAGACCAAAGGCGATAACCGCTACCATCAGCATCCACAGGAAGCTGTTACGCGAGAAACCCAACCCTTTGGGGATTGGCTAGGTGCCAAAGGTCATGGAATAGACCGTCATGATGTAGAACAGCGTATAAGTGGCAAGCATGATGAAGGTGCCAAGAATGGTCGCTTTCAGATGCTTGCTCAACAGTGTTCCCAGCGGAGTGTGGACTTTCTTGCCCGCTTCGATAGCTTTGGTAAACACGGGCGCTTCGTGCAGAGAGACACGAACATACAGGCCGATCAAGACCAATACCGCAGAGGCAACGAAAGGTACGCTCCATCCCTAGGTCATGAATTGCTCTTCGCTTAACAACTAGGAGAGCAGCAGGAACGTGCCGTTGGCGAAAAAGAAGCCGATCTGTGCGCCCAACTGCGGGAATGAACCATACAGTGCACGCTTGTGGGCTGGCGCGTTTTCGGTAGCCAGCAACGCGGCTCCGCCCCATTCGCCGCCCAGACCAAGGCCTTGACCAAAACGCGCCAAGGCCAGCAGCAACGGTGCGAAAATGCCGATGCTATTGTAGGTCGGCAGCAGGCCGATCAGCACGGTAGAGATCACCATGGTCAGCAGGGAAGCAACCAGTGTCACCTTACGGCCGACGCGGTCACCGAAGTGACCAAACAGCGCAGAACCGATCGGACGTGCTACAAAGGCAATGGCAAAGGTGGCGAGCGACTGTAGCGTCGCTGCGGTCGGATCGCCCTGCGGGAAGAAGATGTGCGGGAAAATCAGCACAGCGGCAGTGGCATAGATATAAAAATCGAAAAATTTGATCGCGGTTCCGATCAATGAAGCGACAACAACCTTACTGCGGGAGTTAACCGGGGCTGCGTCCGCCTCTGCATCGAGGGTGGGCGTGATGGTGGCTTGCATAGGACTCTATTATCTTTTTTTATCGACAGAACTGTCATTCTATACCCGTGATCATTGAAGATGCTTGATTTTACGCGGTAAGAAGATCATGCTCACCCACTATGAAGATATTTATTACCGACAAGCAAAAAGCCGAACTCGAACACCTTCATGACACCAGTCGTGATAAGCGTGTTTGTGATCGCATCAAAGCC
>NZ_JAHWCO010000212.1:0-1228 GCF_020054415.1 Candidatus Symbiopectobacterium sp.
CATGGTCAAAGCGCTTAACCGGATCACGCTATTAGGAATGCCGAACAGTATTCGCATCACGTAACAATCGACCCGTATGGGGCGCAGTCGTTACAAGTTCTGATTTATTCAACAAAGCCCATTTTAATCCAAAACAGGCGTGTCATAACAGCATTATTCCATATTATTCAACAAAGCCCATCGAAGCTGTCTTTCATCGCGGTATTGCTTCTTAGTGATATCACTTCTTTTGTTGGCTGCAAACGATCAAAGAAAATCGGATACTGATTGATACGCATGCTAATACACCAGCGGTATTAATTTTTCCGCCATTTTAATCGTGTCTTTGTGGGATAAAAACTTTTTGTCAAGGAAGGCGAAACGCAGGTGGTGATAACGATCGCAGATTAGAAAAGATATGCATGGAGTACAACGTTACTCCATGCATAACAAGACAAGTGATGCGCGCTAATACGGCAAGGAAGAGAACAAATTAAATCTCGAAATCTTCCAGCGTTTTGCTTCCGCCATCAATGGCTTCACGGATCGCTTTCGGCGTGCGGCCTTGGCCGGTCCAGGTTTGCTCGGTGCCATTCTCATCAATATATTTATATTTCGCCGGACGAGGATCGCGTTTGGCCTTGGCAGGTTTGGATTTCACGCTTTCCAGCAGTTCAGCCGGATCAATACCGTCTTCAAGAAGCTGAGCACGAATGGCATCCAGTTTTGCCAAACGTTCTGCCTGCTCTTTCTGAATTTTGCTGTCTTCTTCGCGGCGCTCTTCCACAATTGCAGTGAATTTGCTTAACAGCTCTTCCAGGGTTTCAAGATCGGTATCTCGGGCCTGAGCGCGAAGAGAACGAATATTACTTAGCACGTCAAAACTCATCATGGTGTTCCTTTAAAAAGAAGAGACATTATTAGCTTACAAGATATTTTTTGATTTTCCAATATACACCAGATACGCCGGCATGAAATATTTTTTTATAGCGTCTTATGTAAAAAAATGCGTAACGCGAGGCGCTGGTAAAGCAGGGACGTTAATCGTTATCTGGTTAATAACACAACGCCTCGTGGTTGCCTCTATTTATTAATTCATCACTTAACCATGGCTTTGTTGAATAATAGGGAATAATGCTGTTATGACACGCCTGTTTTGGATTAAAATGCTGATCGCTCCGGGATGCATCACCACGCTCTGGATTTAACATACTGATTTTACGTCAAGGGAATCCGCAGCCTTTATGGC
>NZ_JAHWCO010000332.1:0-3306 GCF_020054415.1 Candidatus Symbiopectobacterium sp.
CTGCGTAACCGATTGCAACGGCTCAATCGCAAGACGCTCGGATATTCAAAATCATCCGAAATGCACGATAGGATCATCGGTACTTACATCGAACGCGAGTACTACGTTTGATGCTACATCAACTCATTGAATACACGACCAGCGAAAAAAGGCTTCAAATTCGAACAATTCGCTGAAAAATTGACATAGGTAAATTTTCTGAGAGGTCATAATGCCGACTGGCATTTTTGCTACGCAATCCGTATAACTGTCCCCGATTAGTTAACCCACCCCTTTATGATGATTGAATTCCGATTATGAATGATGCATTGAGCCAGATTATCGCCAGCGAATTGCAGGCGCGAAAGGAGCAGGTTGACGCCGCTGTCCGCCTGCTGGACGAAGGGAACACCGTACCGTTCATCGCTCGTTACCGTAAAGAAGTGACTGGCGGGTTGGATGATACCCAACTGCGCCAGTTGGAAACCCGCCTCGGTTACTTGCGCGAACTGGAAGAACGGCGTCAGACCATTCTGAAATCGATCGAAGAGCAAGGAAAATTAACACCACAGTTGGCTCTGGCGATTAACGGCATCCTGAATAAGACTGAGCTGGAAGATCTCTATCTGCCATACAAGCCCAAACGCCGTACTCGTGGGCAAATTGCCATCGAAGCCGGGCTGGAACCGCTGGCAGACAGCCTGTGGCAAGACCCAAGCAAGGTGCCTGAAGAGGCGGCGTTGGCCTATGTCGCCGAAGACAAAGGTGTTGCCGATGTCAAAGCAGCTCTGGACGGTGCGCGCTACATTCTGATGGAGCGTTTCGCAGAAGATGCCATCTTGCTGGCCAAGGTGCGTGACTATTTGTGGAAAAATGCCCATCTGGTTGCACGCGTGGTCGAAGGCAAAGAGGATGAAGGCGCGAAGTTCCGTGACTACTTTGCCCATCAAGAACCGATCGCAAGCGTGCCATCACACCGTGCACTGGCGATGTTTCGCGGCCGCAACGAAGGGGTACTGCAACTCGCCCTGAACGCCGACCCACAGTTTGACGAACCGCCGCGCGAAAGCCAGGGTGAGCAGATCATCCTTTCACACCTGAATTTGCAGCTCAACAACGCTCCCGCCGATAGTTGGCGTCGTGCGGTGATCAACTGGACCTGGCGTATCAAGGTGCTGTTGCATCTGGAAACCGAGCTGATGGGCACAGTGCGTGAAAAGGCCGAAGAAGAAGCCATCAATGTGTTTGCACGCAACCTGCACGACCTGCTGATGGCCGCGCCTGCCGGAATGCGCGCCACCATGGGGCTCGATCCGGGTCTGCGCACAGGTGTGAAAGTCGCGGTAGTAGATGCAACTGGCAAACTGGTTGCCACGGATACGATTTACCCACATACCGGACAGGCTGCCAAGGCGGCCCCTATCATTGCGGCACTGTGCGTTAAGCATCAGGTAGAACTCGTAGCGATCGGTAACGGTACCGCATCACGTGAAACCGAACGTTTCTTCCTCGATACACAAAAACAGTTTCCGGCAATCAATGCCCAGAAGGTGATTGTCAGTGAGGCAGGTGCTTCGGTGTATTCTGCATCAGAGCTGGCGGCGCTGGAGTTCACCGATCTGGATGTTTCCCTGCGCGGTGCGGTTTCTATTGCGCGTCGCTTGCAGGACCCTCTGGCAGAGCTGGTGAAGATCGATCCAAAATCCATCGGTGTCGGCCAATACCAGCACGATGTAAGCCAGGTGCAACTGGCGAAAAAGCTCGATGCGGTGGTGGAAGACTGCGTTAACGCCGTGGGCGTCGATCTGAATACCGCATCGGTGGCGCTGCTGACGCGCGTTGCTGGGCTTAGCAAAATGATGGCGCAGAATATTGTCAACTGGCGTGACGAAAACGGACGCTTTGACAACCGTCAACAGTTGCTCAAGGTCAGTCGCTTGGGGCCAAAAGCCTTCGAACAGTGCGCAGGATTCCTACGTATCAACCACGGCGATAACCCGCTGGATGCCTCGACGGTTCACCCGGAAGCCTACCCGGTGGTCGAACGCATTCTGGAAGCAACACGCCAGACACTGCGCGATTTTATGGGTGACACCGCCGCGCTGCGCAAACTCAAGGCGGTGGATTTCACTGACACTCGCTTCGGCTTACCCACGGTGACAGATATCGTGAAAGAGTTGGAAAAACCGGGGCGCGATCCACGACCGGAGTTTAAAACCGCTGCGTTCGCCGAAGGGGTGGAAACGCTCAACGATCTGCTGCCGGGTATGGTGCTCGAAGGGGCGGTCACCAACGTCACCAACTTTGGCGCTTTCGTGGATATTGGCGTACATCAGGATGGCTTGGTGCACATTTCATCGCTGTCCGATCGCTATGTCGACGATCCGCACAAGGTGGTGAAAGCCGGTGATATTGTGAAAGTCAAGGTGCTGGAAGTCGATCTGCAACGTAAGCGTATCGCGCTGACCATGCGTCTCGATGAACAGCAGGGTGACACCCCGTCACGCCGTAGCGCCAGCGGAGCCCAACACAACACCGGGTCTCGCCCAGCTCATCATGCACCGCGTGCAAAACAACCGCAGAGCGCAGCAGGCAATATCGCCATGAGCGATGCACTGGCCGCCGCATTTAAAAAACGTTAGCTTTTTGTATACCCTAAATAATTCGAGCTACAGGAAGGCAGCAATCGCTGGCCCGAAGGGTGAGTCTCAGGGATGAGATTCATTCACTCCGGTGAGCTTACTCAAGGAAGTGATTCGGGTGACAAATCTGCCGGGAGCAGATTTGAACGCCGCGCGCAGCGGCATCGTAAGAGGTGAGGCCTAGGGATGGGGCGAATAATGCGTGTAGCCACTTGAAGTATGACGGGTATAAGCAAAGGGAGCCATTGGCTCCCCTTGTAACATTTGCTCGGCTTCACTTAGTTATACAGAACTGCCGTGCCGCGCAGTTGGTTATCACCGGTAGCAGAAACGATACGGTAAGAAGATGCACCTGCTGCCTGTGCTTTAGCGGCAACTTGCGATTCAAAACCGCTCAGCGTTTTAGCGCTACTCACGGAAACGGTACCCATCTGCTCTGCGGCGAAGGTGCCGAAAGAGAGAGAAGTCAGGGCCAATACTGCTGCAAAAGTTTTGATGGTTTTCATGATGCTAATGGCTTTGTTGAATAAATCAGAACTTGTAGCGACTGCGCCCCATACGGGTCGATTGTTACGTGATGCGAATACTGTTCGGCATTCCTGATAGCGTGATCCGGTTAAGCGCTTTGACCATGGCCATGGCTTCACCCACCTGAGCATCGTAGTCTCTCAGACTTAGATGACCA
>NZ_JAHWCO010000405.1:0-1254 GCF_020054415.1 Candidatus Symbiopectobacterium sp.
TGACGTAACGGGCACCATCGAACTGCCGGAAGGCGTTGAAATGGTAATGCCGGGCGACAACATCAAAATGGTTGTTACCCTGATCCACCCGATCGCGATGGACGACGGTTTGCGTTTCGCAATCCGTGAAGGCGGCCGTACTGTTGGTGCGGGCGTTGTTGCTAAAGTTATGGCTTAATCGCCAATACGCGAGTAACACCCGTGCGCTAGCGATAGCGTAAGAAAAAGGACACTTCGGTGTCCTTTTTTATGGCGTTGACAAAACTGTAATTGAAATGGAGACCATTCTTATTCACACTCTCATTTACTGTTTTGTAGTCACTTTTGCGACTGCCGTGCGGAAGGTAGCAACGAAAGAGGGTGTGGTTCCGCGACTGAGAAAATGAGTTATCTTGTATGTATGTGTAATGCCATTTCCGATAAAGTTATTCGGCACTCCGTTCGCCAGCATCAACCCCGCTCGCTCAATCAATTGCGCCAGTTAATGCCTATTGGCAGTGACTGCGGCAAGTGTATTCGCCAGGCTCGCCTGATTATGGAAGAAGAGCAGGCGATGTTGTCAACCATCTCAGACGTTGCGTAATCGACGCTTTTAATGAAACCGTACAAAATGTAGGCGATTTCGTTGGCTCTCCCCCCTCCGGTTCTACACTTTTAAGACCTGGAGCGAAGGAGCAATGTCATGAAAGGCGATAAAAAAGTCATATCACATCTAAATAAGTTGCTGGTTAATGAACTGGTTGCTATTAACCAGTACTTTTTGCATGCCCGTATGTCTAAAAACTGGGGACTGACCCGTCTTGACCAGCACGAATCCATCGATGAAATGAAACATGCCGACCGTTATATCGAGCGTATCCTGTTTCTTGAAGGGGTTCCCAACCTGCAAGATCCTGGCAAACTCAATATTGGCGAAGATGTTGAAGAGATACTGCGTTCTGACCTGAAACTGGAGTTGGATGGCGCCAAGGATTTGCGCGAGGGGATCGCGTATATGGATT
Organism: Candidatus Symbiopectobacterium sp.; assembly: GCF_020054415.1. Lineage (NCBI taxonomy): Bacteria > Pseudomonadati > Pseudomonadota > Gammaproteobacteria > Enterobacterales > Enterobacteriaceae > Symbiopectobacterium > Candidatus Symbiopectobacterium sp. The sequence continues at coordinate 1,002 of NZ_JAHWCO010000405.1, forward strand.
CGGTGCGCGATTATGTCAGCCACGATTTGCTGATTGAAATCCTGGCCGATAAAGAAGGGCACATCGACTGGATTGAGACGGAACTTGACCTGATAGTGCGCCTCGGGTTGCCTAATTTGTACTAGCTCAGACCTGATCTGACAGTTACCGATTATTTATACAGGTGTCTGTCAGATTACATCTGGTTCAGATTCTTTTCTGCCCAGATCCGTTTTCCATCGAGTAAAGTGGCCATCGGCGTACGCCCGCAGCA
>NZ_JAHWCO010000674.1:0-1445 GCF_020054415.1 Candidatus Symbiopectobacterium sp.
AACCGCGCTGCTTGAGGGCCTTGTTATAAGAGGGCCAGTTGGTGATTTTAAAATTTTGTTTTGCCATGGAGACCTGATTTTGAAACAACTGTGGTGATCTGCTCCGATGATTACCCAAAAGATCTATTTATTCAACAAAGCCCACAATTGCGTCAAATGTGGAGAATGCGGAGAAACTATGTAAACCCCGCAAGAAAAACGTTAAGGCCCTCTTAGTCTAGGTAACAATGAAAATATAAAATTATTAAAATCAATTCATTATCAAAAAAACAAAGTTTTTCTCACTTAAATCGCTTGCTATTTAATATTTATCTATCTAGATTGTATTTTATGAACAAGAAAACGCAGACAGTACCAACATTATTGCCAGCGCAAGCCTATCAGCTTGACGGACAACTCTGTTTCGCACTCTATTCAGCCAATCTGGCAATGAATAAAGTCTATCGAAAACAGCTGGCAGCACTGTCACTCACCTACCCCCAGTATCTTGTCATGCTGGTGTTGTGGGAGCGCGATGGGCTTACGGTGTCGGAACTGGGTGAGCAGCTTTATTTGGATTCCGCCACGCTGACGCCGTTGCTTAAGCGATTGCAGCAATCTGGCCTGGTCAGCAGAACGCGCAGTGCGGAAGATGAACGTCAGGTGCTGATTCGGTTGACGGAAGAAGGCCGCACATTGCAACAAAAAGCGCGCGCCATACCGGAAAACATGCGCTGTGCCACGCAGTGTGATGGCAGCACGCTGCAAGCGATGAAGCAGCAGTTAGAATACCTGCGAGCCAGACTGATTGAGAATCTTTGATGGCCGCTTATCTCGACCAGTTAAATAGCGCGAGATTTAATATCGTGATAAAAAACATCCTATGTGAGTTACACCATGTCCATTGAAAAAGTACTGTATGTCGCTCACGCAAAAGCCACTGGCGGACGTGATGGACGCACCGAATCCTCCGATCAGCAACTGAGCGTCAAATTGACGACACCGCGCGAACTGGGCGGTGCCGGTGGCGAAGGGACTAACCCGGAACAGCTGTTTGCCGCAGGTTACTCAGCTTGTTTCCTTGGTGCGCTGAAGTTTGTCGCCAGCAAAGAAAAAATTGCACTGCCAGCGGCAACCACCATTGAAGGGAGTGTCGGCATCGGTGCCGCACCAACCGGATTTGCTATTGAAGTGGAATTGAAAATTGATCTGCCGGGGTTGGCGCGTGAAACCGCGCAAACACTGGTGGAAAAGGCTCATATCGTGTGCCCGTATTCTAACGCCACACGCGGCAATATCGACGTAACCCTGACGCTACTGTAAGCCACATAGCAGAGCTAAATAACATAAAAACTTTAAATATCAATATATTGACTGAATTTATCGCTCAAAAAACAGGCAACAAAACACAACAAAGCACGACAATACACGACATTTTTATCAATAACTTACCGTCCATTTCGACC
>NZ_JAHWCO010000077.1:0-1420 GCF_020054415.1 Candidatus Symbiopectobacterium sp.
AGGAAAAATAGCCCGGTAGTGGAAAGCGCAGAAGAAACACGCTAACACGATAAAAAAGTCAGGTTCCCGGATGATCGATACGATGCGAAAACGTGATCGACCTTAGATGCGAATCGATGATCGATCGCATGCGAATATGCACTCAACGGGGGCAATAGCCCGGCAAGACGGCTAGCCAGCATGGTTTTTCCAGTACCGGCAGGTTGTGGCCTCCGGCGGCAGTGACTTCGAGCGCCCGTTTTCCCTGCTCTTGCCCAATGATGTCTGCCAGGTCCGGGGCGTTGTTGAAGTCGGGCGCATGAACTTCAACCCCCTAGCTGCTGGCTAACGGCTCACCGCTGTGCAAAAAGGCGCACACCGCATTCAGGTGTTCTGCTAGCAATACTTCACCGTGCCCGATAAGCGCCATTTCCTGCTTATGAGCCAGTGGCAAAATAAGCTGCCGGCCTGCCTTGCCTGCCGCGATGGCTGCCGGGATCGCGCCGGTAACCGCACGCAGCGCCCCGGATAATCCAAATTCACCCAGAAACTCATGCTGCGCTAACCCCTTGCCACAAATCTGATCTGAGACTGCCAGAATCGATAGTGCGATGGGCAGATCGTAGCGCCCGCCTTCCTTGGGAAAATCCGCTGGGGCGAGATTGACGGTAATCCGCTTGGCGGGAAAGGTGAACCCGGCATTGAGCAGTGCGCTGCGCACCCGATCCCGTGCTTCCTTAACCGTGGTTTCCGGCAGGCCAACCAGCGTCAATGCGGGCAAGCCATTGCTGATATGGGCTTCGATCGTCACGCAAGGGGCCTGAATGCCAATCATTGCGCGCGAATAGGTAATTGCCAGCGACATAACGCTCCCTCCTGTCAATTCCGGCAGCGTGCGCCATCCTGAGTCTAAGCGGCAGTATAAAAACAACGTTATCAGCAACGGCTCGCACAAAGGTGATTGGCATGCGGTACGTTTCCTCTGGAATGGGCGCTGACTTGCAGCTTTGCGCGAATCTACGTCGTCGTCGGAGAAAGCTCGAAGAAAAAGCACAATATGAATAATTGTTTATATCTATATTATTAATTTGTATTTAACGCAGATTTTTTCATCGGATTTTGTCGCGCGGTAGAAAAAATATTGTCAGTGGCGCTAAGTCTGTGGTAAATCTGTAGATGTTCGTTCGACTATGATGGCAGAACAAACCATTTATGAAAGCGTTATCCCTCGTGATTAGCCTAGTCATTATTAGCGTGGTGGTGATTATCAAACCACCGTGCGGGGCGTCGCTGAGACGAAGAATGGCTTTGTTGAATAAATAGATATTATGCTGCGTAGCCATAAAGGCTGCGGATTCCCTTGACGTAAAATCAGTATGTTAAATCCAGAGCGTGGTGATGCATCCCGGAGCGATCAGCATTTTAATCCAAAACAGGCGTG
>NZ_JAHWCO010000300.1:0-1660 GCF_020054415.1 Candidatus Symbiopectobacterium sp.
AGACCGTGTTGATGGCATCCGGGAACCCTTTCAGGCCGTCCACACAGGAAATGAGGATGTCGGTCAGGCCACGGTTTTTCAGTTCTGTCAGCACGTTCAGCCAGAACTTTGCGCCTTCATTTTCGGCCAGCAACATCCCCAGTAGCTCTTTCTGGCCTTCGATATTGATACCCAGCACCAGGAACACAGACTTATTGATAACGCTGCTGTCCTGCCGGACTTTCAGAACGATACAGTCAAGGTAAACAATGGGATAAACCGCATCCATGGGGCGATTTTGCCATTCAACAACCTGCTCCATAACGGCATCGGTGACCTTCGATACCAGGGCGGGTGAGACATCCGCGTCATACAGTTCTTTGAACGCAGCGGCAATTTCGCTGGTGGTCATCCCTTTGGCGGCTTTGTTGAATAATAGGGAATAATGCTGTTATGACACGCCTGTTTTGGATTAAAATGCTGATCGCTCCGGGATGCATCACCACGCTCTGGATTTAACATACTGATTTTACGTCAAGGGAATCCGCATCCTTTATGGCTACGCAGCATAATATCTATTTATTCAACAAAGCCCATACAACGATAAAATCTGGTTATCCATCCCGGTGATACGGGTCTGGTTCTTCTTCACCAGTTGCGGTTCAAAGGAACCATCACGCTCACGTGGTGTACGCAGTTCCAGCGGACCATCGCCGGTGGTAACAGCCTTTGTGGAGTAGCCATTGCGCGTGTTAGTTCCAGATTTGGACTGGTGCTTCTCATGCCCGAGATGATGGGTCATTTCAGCATTAAGGGCAGCTTCAACGCTGATCTTTTTCAGCAGGCGATCAAACTGGTTGAGATCGTCAGGGGCTTTGAGATTTTTGGCCAGCTCGTTAGCCAGGGCCTGTAACTGTTTTTCGTCCATAAAGTAACCTGCTTTTGATGTTGGATTGAACATATCAAAATCAGGCAATTACACAATCTCGTGTACAGGCTCTATCTAAATTCCTAATTGTTTTCGCTGAGCATGGCCAACGATTGACAACATATATGTTGTTCGCGATAATATGTAGAATTTTTCCTTGGTGTTGGCCAATTTGGCGTATGATCCTCTTCTGGAGGATCACTTTTTTTGACTCTATTCCCTCATTCTTATGCTCTAACCATAATTCTTTTAATTTATTAATACCAGATGTACTAAAGTACAGTCTTACCCTGTGCTTTTGATTGCAACAATACCTATTGATGTGCTGCCAGTCATATTCACAACCCCTTAAAAACAGTCCGTTTTACTCTGATGGTAAAGTCACCTCCCCCTCGTCATCCTCGGCGAAAGCCAGGGATCTCTGCGAAAATCTTCGGCAAGAGAATCCCGCTTTCGCGGGAATAACGGTGGGGGGAAGGCCGTTTTCATATCACTTATCGGGTGGTTGCGACCCGTTGTTTTTTCTGTTTCATGGCATAACCGATGCCAAGAACGACCAACCATACGGGAATCAGCAGAACGGAAATCTGAATCCCTAGAGTGATGAACATGATGGCTTTGTTGAATAAATAGATATTATGCTGCGTAGCCATAAAGGCTGCGGATTCCCTTGACGTAAAATCAGTATGTTAAATCCAGAGCGTGGTGATGCATCCCGGAGCGATCAGCATTTTAATCCAAAACAGGCGTGTC
>NZ_JAHWCO010000522.1:0-1100 GCF_020054415.1 Candidatus Symbiopectobacterium sp.
GCGGTTATGCCCCGCCTGTATCTGGCGTGTTGGCCCGATACGTTCGATAATTTGTTGGTACTGTTCCAGATCCCACCAGTGCGAGAAAAACACCAGGATGTTTCCGCCGTCCTGCATATTCAGGCCGTGGCCTGCGCTGGCCGGGTGAGCAAAAAGGACAGGTATTTTTCCTGCGTTCCAGTCGCGCAGCGTCTGTGGATCGGAATCAAGCTGTTTACCCTTTGGAAAGGCTTTCAATAAACGGGCTAAATCGCTTTTAAAGTGGTAGGCAACCAGCACCGGCATACCGCCAGATTCGGCAATCACGCTTTCCAGCGCTTGCAACTTGGCGTCGTGGATTTCTGACCAGGTACCTTTGTCGTCGGTATAGATAGCGCCGCTGGCGATTTGCAAACACTTCACGGTTTTTGCGGCGGCGTTTGGCGCTTCAATGCCGTCACCATCCAGTTCCAGAAACATCTCCTTTTCCATTTCCTGATACTGCTGGCGTGCCTTGGGCGGCATTTCCACGCGGATCACGTTATGGATCGGTTCCTCAATAACAAACCAGTCGCCGGCATCCAGTGAGATCGTCACATCGCGTAGCGCGGCCTGTATCTCATCCTGCGAATGGGGAAAGGGTTCCAGCTTTGTCCAGCTTTGGCCGGGAAACTGGATTGCGTTGAACCAGCGCGAGGTAAATGCGCCGAATGTGCGCCCTAGGCGCTGGCCCTGATCGACAAACCACGCTTGCCCCCACAGGTCTACCAGACCGTTTGGTGCTGGCGTGCCGGTGAGATTGCCCCAGCGGTGGACATGCTTATGTGCGACCTTGCCAAGTGCTGCCGCACGTTTGCCGCCGCCGCGCAATCGAAAGGATTTAAGCCGGGTGCTCTCGTCGCCAATTACGGTGGCGAACGGCCAGCGCTCACCCAGCGTTTCAACCAGCCATACCAGGTTGTCGTAGTTGGTGGTAAAAACGCTGGCGTTGCTGTTCGTCAGCGCTGCCAGCCGTTCTTTTACGCTACCCATAATGGGCTGGATCTCGATATTGCGCAGATGACTCCATTTGTTGGCTTCATCCGGCCACGTTGAGCGTGCCACGCGCAGCGGCGCAAGAA
>NZ_JAHWCO010000335.1:0-1015 GCF_020054415.1 Candidatus Symbiopectobacterium sp.
AAGTTATATGGAGACCTGGAAAGCCTGCAGGTAGATCTGGACAACTGGTTGTGGCATTACAATAATGAGCGAACTCATCAGGGAAAAATGTGCTGCGGGCGTACGCCGATGGCCACTTTACTCGATGGAAAACGGATCTGGACAGAAAAGAATCTGAACCAGATGTAATCTGACAGACACCTGTATAAATAATCGGTAACTGTCAGATCAGGTCTGAGCTAGTACATATAGGAATGCCGAACAGTATTCGCATCACGTAACAATCGACCCGTATGGGGCGCAGTCGTTACAAGTTCTGATTTATTCAACAAAGCCTATCCAGGGTGAAACATTATTGTTTATGTCATTCTCTATGGCTGTTGGAAAATCTACGACGTTTTTATCTAGCCATTCCAAGGCATCACACCACTCATCATAATCAGAAAGGGCAATTGGTTTTGAGCATGCTTTAATCGTGGTCCGATTTTCATTTTCCATAAATACATACCTCAATCGTTTAATAACTTCCGGGTATTGTCCGTGAGTTGTGCTTGATATTTCTCAACCATCCTCGCGGCATAAGCGAGTGCGTCCTCACGGTCGGAGAAGTCACCGATGGCCTGTAGCAAGCCGTCGCTGCCTCGGATATAGACGCTGAAAAAGTCAGGATTATCAATCTGTTGTATTAAATAGCCGCAGTCGTCTACAACTCCCGACAGGATGATATCAGTAACAATCGTCCCCTGCGCTATCAGGTGGTCGAATTCGTCAATGAGCTTTTGCATGGTGATCTCCGTGTTAAGTACCTGCTTTAGTGACCCTCTCAGGCGGCGAGGGTTTCCCTGCTTTCCACCGACAAAGGAACCTGATAACCTGGTTATTCCACAGACAATTTAACGAAATGAAATGGCTCAGTTTACTGTCAGGGTCGAGCTGCATGATGCAGATTCTGAAGACTATGATAACCTGCATGAAAAAATGGGCAGAAATGGTTACTCCAAAGAGATAAGTTCAAATGGGAAAACCTATCAACTGC
>NZ_JAHWCO010000491.1:0-1157 GCF_020054415.1 Candidatus Symbiopectobacterium sp.
CGCGCTGCTTTAGGGCCTTGTTATAAGAGGGCCAGTTGGTGATTTTAAAATTTTGTTTTGCCATGGAGACCTGATTTTGAAACAACTGTGGTGATCTGCTCCGATGATTACCCAAAAGTTCTATTTATTCAACAAAGCCTTAAACCGGAGAAATCGAGAAGGTTAATGTCCTTGCTACCCTCAAGCTGTGTCATGTGATCGAACACCTGAGCCTGTAGTTCGTAGCTGTAGCTCATCGCCATCAGACAGGCTTCGCGCTTGGGGAAGTTGTAAATTTTGCGAATGGACTGGGCACCGTTTCCGCTGGTGAAAATACCATCTGCAAAAAATTTTGCCGACGTTTCACCTAACACTTTCGGCACTTTTGCCAGGAAGCTCTTGTGCTGAAGGTTGCGATACTTCTTGCAAGGAAACGTCAAGCCTTCCTGCTTGGCTTTTTGTTTCCGCTCTGCATTGATGTAATCGACCATTTCCAGACTGCTCATGGTCGGGGCTTCATGGCTGGATAAAACAACTAATGATGTAGTCATAGCGGTAGTTACCTTATAGAAACGAGCCTTGTTGCCCAGAAACGCTTGCGCATAGAGATGGCTACCGGCCTGAACCAGCATTTCTCCAAGGCTTGTTTCTGTAAGACTCTGTGCTTTGATTACGCCGGGCATGGCGTGTGGGATATTGCAGGTGTCACCAACGGTGCAAAACTGATCCACCCCAACGGTTGAAAACTGATCCAGGGGTTTCTCAGGCCCGCTTTTCTGTAAGGTTCTGCTGTTGGTGATATGCGCTTGTGAGTGCGCGTTGGTGTTTATTTCAAGCACTGTTCACGGACGTATTGCTGCAATCCGGTCAGTTGCTTTGTGATGGTATCGATTCGCTCTCGGAGAGTGAAATAATCCCGTTGAGCGGCGCCAGTAAGTCGGGCGCTGGCCGTAGCATCCATGCCGGGGGTGGCGGTGGTTTGCTTGATGACGTTGACGCGCAACCCGCACTTGCCAGCAGCAACACAGCGCTGCAAATGTATTAGTTGCGACTAGATCTGACACTGGACCTTGAAAGGTTGAGAGTTACCGGTTTTGATATGGGTGTCTAATCCTTAAACAAAACGCGAGGTAACTCTCATGCTTCATACTAACAATCCCATTATCAAACACAAAGCC
>NZ_JAHWCO010000624.1:0-2841 GCF_020054415.1 Candidatus Symbiopectobacterium sp.
GGCCACTTTTGCCATAACCGTGTTTTTTCACAGGAGATGTCTGTTCACAAAACGGGCATCTTACATCAACTTTAGCCACTGTATTCCACATCCAAAACCGGACATTTCACACTGCAATCAACATATTGAATACACGACCCTGTTTACCACTCCCGCAGGGACAGCTTTGCGGCACGGTAACTCCTGATTGTATGAGGAACAGTAAAAAAAAATTAAAAAAATATCGATAGTTGCGTGAAAATAACTCAACGTCGTGGCGATATGTTACCTAACAATCTCGGTGAGTGGCAATGTGCGCTAAAATGAATAGCGAGATGAGAAGGATATCATGAGGCAAAGAAAGATTGGTTTGGCGCTGGGATCGGGTGCGGCGAAAGGATGGGCACATATTGGTGTCATTCAGGCATTGACTGAAATGGGTATTGTTATCGATGTGGTCGCGGGTTGTTCGGTAGGCGCTTTGGTGGGGGCCGCGTATGCCAGCAATCGCTTGAATGCCGTGGCGCGCTGGGTGAGTGGGCTTCATCATTGGGATGTGATTCGTCTGATGGATCTCTCCTGGCAGCGTGGTGGGTTATTGCGCGGCGATCGGGTATTTAACCAGGTGCGACATATCTTGCGTACCCAACAGATTGACGAATGTGCTATCAAGTTCGGAGCAGTGGCCACCAACCTGACAACGGCGAGAGAACTGTGGCTTACCGAAGGCGATCTGCACCATGCGATCCGCGCCTCATGCAGTATGCCGGGGTTGCTTGCGCCCGTGCGACACAATGCCTATTGGCTGGTTGATGGTGCTGTGGTGAACCCGGTGCCGGTTTCTCTGGCTCGCGCGCTGTGCGCTGACGTGGTGATTGCTGTGGATTTGCAGCACAACGCGACCCTGGGGCATGACGACATGCTGTCCGTGGCCGCGATGGCTGAAGAGACGCATGCGGATTCTGCGCCGCTCAACTGGCAGCACAAGCTCCGGCAGCGCTTGTCCATGGGGTTGCAGCGCCAGCGTGCCAACCGCGCACCTTCAGCGATGGATATCATGACGGCCTCCATTCAGGTGTTGGAAAACCGTTTAAAAATGCATCGTATGGCTGGCGATCCTCCTGATGTGGTGGTGCAGCCCTATTGCCCACAAATTTCCACGCTGGATTTTCACCGTGCGCAAGAGGCGATTGCCGCAGGGCGACTGGCTGTGGAAAAAAAACAAGATGAATTACAACTGTTGGTAAACAGAGACGCAGGATAGTGGAGTAGCAGCGATAAGTATCAACAAGGGTAAAAAGGTAGAGTGGCAGGGGTTAAGTCCGAACAACGCGAGGGAATATGCATGAAGTTGACATATGAGGTCATCAATGGGTCAGCCATTAACAGATAAGCACATTTTGATTGTTGAAGATGAAGCGGTATTTCGTTCCGTGATCGCTGGCTATCTGACATCGCTGGGTGCATCTGTGCGTGAAGCTGTCAATGGGGTGGATGCATTAGCCATAATGCAAAACTATCGCCCTGATTTGATCGTGTGCGATTTGGAAATGCCACTAATGGGGGGCATTGAGTTCGTTGAAACGCTCCGGTTGCAAGATAATAGTACGCCCATTCTGGTGGTGTCTGCCACCAGTCAGATGGGGGATGTTGCCAAAGTGCTGCGCCTGGGCGTACAGGATGTGATGCTTAAACCTATCCGCGATTATGTACGCTTGCGCGAAGCCGTAATGACCTGCATGTATCCCGATATGTTTACTTCTCAACTGAGCGAAGTTGAGCAGTTGATGGAGGATATGGATTCACTCAATCAATCGCCAGATGCGGTCAATAAACTGCTGGCGCAGCTACAGCCTCCGGTACAACAAAAAATGGCCGGTTGCAGCGTGCGTTACCGTCAATTGACGTCATTGGAACAACCGGGGTTGGTATTGGATATTGCAGCGTTGTCTGATGATGACTTGGCGTTCTATTGTCTAGATGTGACGCAAGCCGTGAATAATAACGGCACACTGGCAGCTCTGCTGCTGCGCACACTGTTTAACGGGTTGTTACAAGAGCATCTGGCTAACCAACAACACCGCCTACCCGAATTGTCTGTCTTGTTGCGACAGGTCAACCAATTGCTGCGCCAGGCAAATCTTAATGGGAGTTTCCCCCTGCTGGTGGGTTACTATCACCGAGGATTGCAACGGCTCATCCTTATTTCAGCCGGTTTGCATGCCATGTTGAACGCAGGGGAGAAGCAGCTGGTGTTAAACAATGGTATTCCGCTCGGCACCCTCGATGGAGCATATCTTAACCAATTAAACTATGAGTGCGCCGCTTTTGAATGTCAGGTCTGGGGGCGCGGTGGACGCTTACGGCTGATGTTATCAACAGATTGAAGGCTTACGCAGTGTGATGAGGCCTACGGAATAGTCTGATAGGCGTTCATCATGCAATTTGTTGGGTCGTGTATTCTATGAGTTGATGTAGCATCAAACGTAGTACTCGCGTTCGATGTGGCTTTGTTGAATAAATTGTACTAGCTCAGACCTGATCTGACAGTTACCGATTATTTATACAGGTGTCTATCAGATTACATCTGGTTCAGATTCTTTTCTGCACAGATCCGTTTTCCATCGAGTAAAGTGGCCATCGGCGTACGCCCGCAGCACATTTTTCCCTGATGAGTTCGCTCATTATTGTAATGCCACAACCAGTTGTCCAGGTCTACCTGCAGGCTTTCCAGGTCTCCATATAACTTCTTGCGGAACGTAACCTGATAAAAATCCTGCAAAATGGTTTTATGGAAGCGCTCGCAGATGCCGTTCGTCTGCGGAGACATCGCCTTCGTTTTCGTATGCTCGATATCGTTGA
>NZ_JAHWCO010000403.1:0-3515 GCF_020054415.1 Candidatus Symbiopectobacterium sp.
ACCATTTTTCAGGATTTTTATCAGGTTACGTTCCGCAAGAAGTTATATGGAGACCTGGAAAGCCTGCAGGTAGATCTGGACAACTGGTTGTGGCATTACAATAATGAGCGAACTCATCAGGGAAAAATGTGCTGCGGGCGTACGCCGATGGAAACTTTACTCGATGGAAAACGGATCTGGGCAGAAAAGAATCTGAACCAGATGTAATCTGACAGACACCTGTATAAATAATCGGTAACTGTCAGATCAGGTCTGAGCTAGTACACTTTTAGGTGCAATCCGTCACTCCTTGTTCTATACCTCATGATTCATACGCCAGTAGATGACATCACAGTTGACGAAAACGGCTTTGTACCGCAAAAGTCTCCGAGGTGACATAGCGCTCCATGTCACGCAAACGCGCTTCACTGTCACGCAATACCGCATCTGCCTCGCTCAATGTTTGACTTGGGCGCACGGCATCATCATCGTGCTCATAAGTGCCCGCCGGTGCCGGTTCGAGGACAAAGGTCAGCACGATATACGCCACCAGCGTAAAGAAAAACAGGCCAAAGAACAGCGACAGCACCACAATGATACGCAGCAGTTTTACCGGCACATCCAGATAGCGCGCCAGCCCGGCGCACACGCCTTTGATCATACCCTCTTGCGGTAACCGGTACAGCTTGCGGCCGTGCGAATTCATCATCGCGTTCAATTTTCCTTTTATCATGATTGCCTCCAGTGGGGATGTTCTGCATCCAGAATCTCTTCCAATGCCTGGATCCGCTCACGCATCTGTTTCGCTTCTTGAGACAGCGTGGTCAAACGCTGGAGATCGCTTTGCTCCCAGGATGCCTCCCCTTGCGCCGCATCACGTTGCTTGCGCTGACTGTAGTGCAGCCAAAGCCATATCGGGGCCACGAACAACATGAAAATCGTCAATGGGATGGCAAGAAACAAAGCGCTCATTATATCTCCTTGATAGGCTTGTTAGTGTGGTGCGAGCGGCCCAACAGGCTGGCCGCCATCATGTTTCCGGTTTGATTTTTGCTTTTAACGCAGCCAACTGAGCGCTGATTTCATCATCAGCCTGCAACTCGGCAACTTGCTGATCCAGCGATTTCTGCTTACCGAAACCAGCGCTCTCTGCTTCCGCCTCCATCGAATCGATGCGGCGTTCGAACTGTTCGAAACGGGCCATCGCTTCATCCAGTTTACCGCTATCGAGTTGACGGCGCACATCGCGAGAGGAAGAAGCTGCCTGATGGCGCAGCGAAAGCGCCTGCTGGCGAGCACGGGTTTCCGTGAGTTTGTTTTCCAACTCGCCAATTTCGCGTTTCATGCTCGTCAGCGTTTCGTCCACATTTTCCGCTTCACGGGTCAGCACCGCAATCACGTCGGCCAGTTTCTGTTTTTCAAGCAGTGCCGCACGCGCCAGATCGTCTTTGTCTTTACGCAACGCAAGTTCGGCTTTTTCCTGCCATTGTCCCTGTTGGGATTCAGCCTGCTCGACACGACGCGCAATCTGTTTTTTCTCCGCCAGCGCCCGCGCCGAGGTGGAGCGTACTTCTACCAGTGTGTCTTCCATTTCCTGGATCATCAAGCGCACCAGCTTTTGCGGATCTTCCGCTTTGTCCAGTAACGAATTGATGTTCGCGTTCACGATATCGGCAAAACGAGAAAAAATACCCATTACAGTGTCCTCTTGGTCATATCACAGTGCGCATGCACTGGGTGGTGATGTTGATTCGTCATGCTTGATGCCGACCAACCTTAGCGTTCCCCCTTGCTATCACAAGATGCATGCCAACATAGAGATAAATTTATCCTACTGAAATTATTGATTATTATTTTTTGACAAATGACCACCATCGGATAAATTAGTTAAATACGCCAATAGTTAGCAAAATTAACAGCAATAAAAGGTGATATCTGATGGAAAAAGGTCAGGAGAATCTCCTGGGTGAAGCCAACAGCTTTGTTGAAATGCTGGAGCAAGTTTCACAATTGGCGCAGCTTACCAAACCGGTGCTGGTGTTAGGCGAACGCGGTACCGGTAAGGAGTTGATTGCCAGCCGCCTTCACTACCTGTCGCCACGTTGGCAAGGCCCGCTTATTTCCCTGAACTGTGCGGTGCTTAATGAAAATCTGCTGGATTCAGAGTTGTTCGGCCATGAAGCAGGGGCCTTTACCGGCGCGCAACGCCGTCATCTGGGGCGTTTTGAGCGTGCAGACGGCGGTACGCTGTTCCTCGATGAGTTAGCAACAGCGCCAATGCTGGTGCAGGAGAAATTGCTGCGCGTCATCGAATATGGCGTTTTGGAGCGCGTGGGAGGCAGCCAACCACTTCAGGTTGATGTACGTCTGGTCTGTGCCACCAATGAAGATCTGCCCGCACTCGCTACGGCAGGTAAGTTTCGCGCCGATCTGCTCGACAGACTTGCTTTCGATGTGGTGCAACTGCCCCCGCTGCGCGAACGCCAGCAGGACATCATGTTATTGGCGGAGCACTTCGCCATTCAGATGTGCCGGGAATTGAAACTCCCTCTGCTTACTGGATTTTCTGCGCACGCCCGTGATACCTTGTTAAATTATGCTTGGCCTGGCAATGTTCGGGAGCTAAAAAACGTGGTTGAACGCTCGGTTTATCGCCACGGCGCGTCGGGAGAACCCTTGGATGCCATTATTATTAACCCATTTCAACGCACCGCTGAAACACCGGTTACTCCAGTTTGCGTTGCTTCTACCCTACCGCGTTTACCACTGGCGCTGCGTGAATGGCAGCAGACACAAGAAAAAGTCCTCATTGAGAAGGCATTGTCTCAAGCGCGTTTTAACCAACGTAAGGCCGCAACGCTGTTGGGATTGACCTACCACCAGCTGCGTGGGCTGTTGAAAAAATACGATATCACCAGCGGTGAGGGATAAATTGCAGATAAAAAAAAGCCAGCAAACGCTGGCTAAAATAATACTGGAAGCAATGTGAGCAATGTAGTGCTCCCCTTCCGCGCTTACGAGAAGCCTTCTGGAGTGCGAAATGAATGATAATAGTTATCAGTATCATTTGTGAAGCACTTTGTTGATAATTTTTCTCATTTCCGTAGTAACGGTAGGGTTCTTCTCTATTTTTGATACTTTTCGACGAACTGCTCCAACTGGAGATCAGCGTGTCAAACTGTTCGTCTTGCTCTGCATCACGATAATATATCTGCGAATACCACTGGGTCAGCTTATCCGTCATGACCTGCGTATCCTCTGTGCTTTCACTTATTTGTACTAGCTCAGACCTGATCTGACAGTTACCAATTATTTATACAGGTGTCTGTCAGATTACATCTGGTTCAGATTCTTTTCTGCCTAGATCCGTTTTCCATCGAGTAAAGTGGCCATCTGCGTACGCCCGCAGCACATTTTTCCCTGATGACTTCGCTCATTATTGTAATGCCACAACCAGTTGTCCAGATCTACCTGCAGGCTTTCCAGGTCTCCATATAACTTCTTGCGGAACGTAACCTGATAAAAATCCTGCAAAA
>NZ_JAHWCO010000586.1:0-2227 GCF_020054415.1 Candidatus Symbiopectobacterium sp.
CGCGCTGCTTGAGGGCCTTGTTATAAGAGTGCCAGTTGGTGATTTTAAAATTTTGTTTTGCCATGGAGACCTGATTTTGAAACAACTGTGGTGATCTGCTCCGATGATTACCCAAAAGTTCTATTTATTCAACAAAGCCGGCTGAAATCGGCATAACACAGCAACGATGCCAATTCCCCTTCTCGCGTTACCCTGCGTCCGCGCAGCATCAACGGCAGGTAGAAAGGCAATACCGATGCGGCATCCTCCTTGTTGGACGCTATTTCTGCGTGCACGGCAACCAGTACGCCACCTGGCGTCAATGCATTGAACAGTTGCGCTATGTTGGTGGTGATATCTTCGACAAAGTGCAGAAAGGAAGAACACCAGATAATATCGGCATAGCCTACGGCAAAAGGCTGAGCGGCAAAATCTCCGCTGGCGGTGCTTAAACGCTGGTGTAGACCTGCGGCAATGATATTCTCTTGCGCCACTGCGGCGGTTTGTGGCAAATCGAACACTACCCCTTGCAGCGTGGGATGGCGCTGTGTCAGGACGATGGCGATCATGCCTGGTCCTCCGCCCACATCCAGCAACGTTTTGGCCTGCGGGAACTCTGGCAATGCGCCCACGATGTCACAGGCACGATCGACCGTCAGAGCTCGCTGCTCCTGCGCAATCTGCTTTTGCGCTGCCTGCGCCCAACCGGTGTCCATGCGAGCTGTGGGAGGCGGTGTACCGGGGGTTTGTTGCATGAGCGCGGCGAGCTGCTGCCCGACGTCGCGCAGCGATTGATAGCGAAAACGCCAGCTATTGCCAATATAACGCTCGCCGGTTTGACACAGATATTCTTGCATCTCTGCGCTGGTTTGATAGCCTGCCGCCTCGCGCGTCAGCAGTTTCATGCTCCACAGCAGTTCCAACAGCGCTGCGGCTTGCTGTGGTTCCCACTGTTGGTACAGCGCGAACCGCTCAACCGTTGAGGGCTGTGCCAGTTGATCAAACAGTGCGCTATCCAGAGCCAATCTAACGGCTTCTGTTTTGATGTTGCTGGCGGTCAGTGTCCATAAATCGGTCAACGTGGTAGGGAACATAGTGGCTCCATGCAGGCTGTGTTGTGGCGTTAATCACGCAGCGTGGGTTAACGTGGGCGTTGCCGCCAAGGATAGCCTTATGTTATCTATAAATGAGAATTATTATTGTCTTTATTTGTCTGCGTGACGGCGGTTTTTCTCTGAGGATGGGAGGAGAGAGAAAATGGGAGAAGGGCGAGGTTCATCAACGCAACGAGTGATGCAGCGTATGGTATTGCGCGAGGGTAACCGCCGCCAGTTGCCGGATCAGTTTGGCCAGTGCTGGTCGCAGTCGGATACGCTTGCTGACGGGTTGACACTGGTGACCTCTTCCTATCAGCCGCTGAAACCGCTGGTGGAGGAAGCTGAAACTGCCCACTCTCAGCCTGTGTTGGTGATGACTTTTGGTTTGAACGGCGAGTCGAACTACAGCGAAAAACGGGGTGCCAGCATGACGTTCCGCCAACAGCATGTGACCATCGCCAGTTTTCATCACAGCATGGGTGAGCGTTATTACCCGGAACGACAAAAAGTGGACCAACTGCGCCTGTTGGTGAGTGAATCGATGCTGGAGCGCTACATTGGCGGTGCGGCAACAGAGAGGCTGTTTGGTGATTATCGACCGCGGCAGCATGCTTACAGCCGGTTGGCCCCTGTCGCGCAACAGCACCTGCATGCACTGCAACAGGCACAGTGCGATATGCTCTCCATGCATATCCATGCACTGAATCTGCTGGCTGCGCAACGCTATTTGTTTGAGGAGACGCGGGAAGCGGCACGCTTACATCCTCAGAATGTGGTCGCTGTGGAACGCGCTCGTGATTGGATGGTGGCACACCTGAGCGAAACCCTTTCTCTCGGCGCGCTGGCATAAATGGTCGGTTTAAGCGGATACAAGCTCAAGCTGGCGTTTCATCGCCATTTCAACGCCACGCCGGTGCAGATGTTGTTGCAATTGCGCATGGAAGAGGCACACCGGTTGTTGGAGCAAGGGTTACAGGTTGCGCAGGTCGTGTATTCAATATGTTGATTGAATTGTGAAATGTCCGGTTTTGGATGTGGAATACAGTGGCTAAAGTTGATGTAAGATGCCCGTTTTGTGAACAGACATCTCCTGTGAAAAAACACGGTTATGGCAAAAGTGGCCATCAGCGTTACCGTCGTCAGTCATGCAA
>NZ_JAHWCO010000222.1:0-18575 GCF_020054415.1 Candidatus Symbiopectobacterium sp.
CTTAAGGGATAATCATTAAGGAAAAATAGCCCGGTAGTGGAAAGCGCAGAAGAAACAGGCTAAAACGATAAAAAAGTCAGGTTCCCGGATGATCGATACGATGCGAAAACGTGATCGACCTTAGATGCGAATCGATGATCGTTCGCATGCGAATATGCAGTCTGTCACCCACTTTTTACCGTCCCACGTATCAAACACACTTTCTGGCTTCAGCTGCGTGACATTATCCGGCAGTTCGCCGAATTGGGTGACAGTCTGTTCCTGCCGTGTTTCAGTGCTGTAAACCGTTTGTCCGCGATGATCTGGTGAAAACTCCCACGACTTTACATCTGCCGCGCGACATAGCGCTTTCCCTGCCGGTGGTAGCTCTGGCTTATCGGGGTAACTGTGGGCGGGAAGGCCTACACCAAGAATGAGATATTCCATGCTGGCGCTTTGGTATTCACCCTTGGACTGGTCAACATGATAGACAGTGGTCCAGCCTGCTTTTTCGCTTAGCCCGTCTTCGCCTAATTTGGCGGTTTCAATATCAGTTGAATAGTTGCTCATTATGCTGCTCTCACAATGTAGTTAAAGGCGATGTTGCGCGGGCGGGTTTCGTTAGCGGTTCGTGTTTGTCGCGGTGAATCAAACACCCCGCGTGCGCCACCACTATCGCGTGATGATACCGCGTCGTAATTAACCGTCGCGGTGCTGTCGATGTATAAGGCCCCGGAGGGGGGATAATCAATACTTCCACCAGCGGCTTGATCGTCTATAACCCATTTTGCTGTTATCGGTTGCATCGCATCATTCTGCGCCGAGAGAAGTGAACGCCCAGGATCAACCCCGCGCCCCTCATCAAAGCCACGAATAAACTCACCGCGCAGGTTGGGTAGCTTGCCGGTGGGGTAGAGAGCGGCTAAAACCGGATGGGTCGTTTTGTTAAAGGTTTGGCCGTTGTATTTCAGAAACACCTCAGGCACAAAGGCTCTAGGAAACGGCAGCGGAATACCAGCAGGTATCCCCTGAAGTATGTGATTATGGATCCATTCACTCAGATATCAGCCCCAGACCGAACCGTAGATATTGCCGTCATGGGCTATCCTTGCAGCTCCGGCATACAGGTAAGAAGGGGCACGAAAACCGCCATCTTTATGAAAAATATAATCGCCGCCGTCATTGCCGTTGTTTAGCCGAACGCCATCACCGCCCTTGTCTTTGTAGAGCAACATGCGAACGCTACCATCCTGATTATGAAAAACTAGATGCTTGCGGTCATCCCCCCTTAGTAAGATTTGAGTACCCTGTAAAGTCATGTTGCCATTGACCGTTCCGCCGGTTTTATGTAAATAGTGGTTATCTGCCTCACTGCGGCTGTAAACCTCCAGATTTTCCCGTGACCTCGCCTTATCTTTTAGCGCCGCCAGATTATCGTCTTTGCGTAGGCAGGCGTTTTGTGCCGTTTGCACAAAGGCCGTCGTTGCAAGCTGGGTGCTATTGTCATTGACTTTAGCTGTCGGTGCCGTCGGGGTGCCGGTGAAAACCGGGCTAGCCTTGGGCGCATACTGCGGATGTGGATCGGCGTGATGGATGTGTGTCGCCATCAGCGCATCGGCATAGGCTTTCACCTCGATAACACCATCATCCACATAGTGCCGCGTCGCCAGCACGATAGACGGGTCAATCTTTAGCGCCAGTTCCTCGGTGCTGTTGACGATCAGGATCATACGGATAGTCTGGGTACGCCCGCTGCCTTCCTGCATCTGTGGTTTGTAGCTTTCCGGGCAGTTGGCTATCGCTATCAGGGTGCCGTCTTTGTCAAACAGTCCAATTTCCCTTATCAACCATCCGCCTTCATTTTCCGGAATAACCTGCTCGGCGATGATCTGGTTGCCGTTAAGCAGGTCAATGCTCAGTTGATTGAGGGCAGCGCGGCGGCGTTCGCCCTTTAGCGCGGTTTGTGTCGGCTCAGGAAACGGCAGGCTGCAGCCGCCATCACCCACTGCCATGGTGCTCAGGTCAAGCTTGGTGCCCAATGCGGCGGCGTTCGCCAGCCGGGCCGCACCCTAGTGGTTCAGGATGCCAAAAAATTTTATGCTCATGATGGGATGCTCACGGTCAGGGTATCAGCGGTGTGCGTGCCTGCCGCGCCTCAGAGCTGCGCGGTGACACTCAGGGTTTCAGGGGTATAGGCGTAAACGGTCAGGATATCGCCGCCATAGCTGCCGACGGCGACCTGCAGCGTGCCGTTAACGTCGAGATCGATGGACAGCCCGACAAGATGACGGCTGACCGATTTGGCATCGGCAATCAGGCGCTCCAGCTCCTAGTACATCTCTTCGGTAATGCCATTTTCCAGCACACCGATAATCAGGCGGAACGTGCCGGGAGTTTCGTTCAATTGCCACCATTCGTGCACCTCGATCAGGTAGCACAGCAGCTCTACCACGCGCCGTAAGGCGCTGATAGTCCCCTTGTGGCGATGAATAAAATGACTGCTGGCAATAACCTGACGCTTGACAGCATCCGGCCAGCGCTCATCCCAGCGGTCAACGGAAAAGGCCCACGCCAGATACGGCAGCAAATTCACCGGGCAGGTTTGCGGGTTGAGCAGCTGACGCAGCGGGACGGGCAGCTGTGCCAGCTGGGCGCACTCTGCGGCCGCCGCCACTTCGAGCGGGGTAGAGCCTGTTGGCAGTAAACGACCGTCATGCATCACTGCCTCCGGGGGTCAGCGTATGGCGTTGGCAGTATGACGCATGGGTGGCGTCCAGCACGATATCCGCCTCGGGGCGTTTGAGTACCACCCTCTGTACGCCTTCCACATGCAGGGCGGCATAGAGGGCGGACAGCCGGATATCCCGCCCCAACCGATGCTGGTCGTGTGCGTAGGCGTCAAGCCGTTGCTCTGCCGCCTGGCGGATGGGACGGGCTTCCGGTCCCGGTAACAGGTGGAGGACAGCCTCCACCTCATAGGGCACGATGCGCGCGGATTGTACCGTGACCCTGTCGGCAATCGGGCGCACGGCGTCGGCATTCAGGGCGGCGACGACTTTCTCTATCAGCGCGGCGCTGGCGGTGCCGTCACCCTCGCGGGAAAGCACAGAGACGGTGATGCAGGCAGGCGATGGACTGATAACAGAGATATCTGCGACGCGGCCATTGGCACTGCGACCATGGAACTGGTAAGCGCCGCTCGGGCCGGCGACGCTCAATCCTTCAAACGCCTGCTGGATACGCAGGCGAAAATCCCGATCACTTTCTTTCACCGCATGCGTGATGACTAGGCGTTGGACGTTATAGTTGGCCCCCAGTTGATCCAAGTCGGTGCCGGTGGCGTAGGCCAGCATGTTCGCCTGCGCGGCCTCATTGATGCGCTGACGCAGCAACAGTTCGCGGTAGGTGTTTTCCTGCAACAGCTTGACCAGCGGCTCGGATTCATAGCGCAGCGTGCGCCGCAGGGCCTCGCGCTGATCTGGCGGATAAAGGGCTATCAGTCTGTCCTTGCGTTGGGCAAACAGCGTCTCAAAGTCGAGGAACGCAATGACGTTGGGCGCGGGGAGCTGGCTTACATCGATGGTCGCCACGGTTATCCTCTTAAGGGCAGTGTCAGGGTGAGCGGTGCGGCGGTATCGGTACGCTGTCCCACCAGGTCAACCGTCATTTTTCCGCTGGCCTCGGTAGACAGCGCCAGCTGGCTGAGCGTCATGCGATCTTCCCAGCGCAGCAGCGCGCCGTAGATAGCGGCCATGATTTGCAGCCTTAATGCCGGCGTCTGTGGCTGGTCAATCAGCGCAAAGAGCGTCGAGCAGTAGTCCCGGCGCATAACGCGGCTACCGGTGGGGGTTTGCAGGATATCGGCCACCGACTGGCGCAGATGTGCCATGTCGGACAGGGCCTCGCCGGTGTGGCGGTGCATCCCCAGAAACATCATGCTCCTAGTCCCCCTGACAGGTCACTCCCGCCTTTAACGCCGCCGTGCCGGTGGCTGTCCAGCGTCACGCCGTTGGAGGTCAGGCTACCGCCGATGTGGGTGAGGGTGCCCTGCATCGTGCCGCCCTCAGTGATACTGAGCGTGCGGGCGCGCAGATGGTGTGTGCAGATGACCTCCGGCGTATCGAACTCGATATTCTCACTGGCGGCCACCAGGACGACACTGGTGGCCGCAGCCACCGATTCGCTGGCCTGAATGTGGGCGGTTTTGAGGCCGCGCGCCGTCAGGATCGTATTCCATCACCGCACCGTCCGGGAACGTCAGGTGTACCGCATCCGGTGCACTGGCGGGTGCCGGGTGGATGTCGGAAAAGACGGCCGGCAGCACAAAGCCACCGGACAGATCGCCACCCGGACATTTGCCCATTCATGCTCTATGGCGGGAAATACCGGTGATGTTGCCCCGCTTGCGTCTGGCAATAGATGCGCTGGTCTAGGCCACCACCGCACGATCTTAGTAGGCAATCAAGGGAGTGTGCTGAGGCACTTTACCGATTCTCGCACCACCAAATGTCCGGCCAATTCAACATGCTGCGTCACCCCCAGCGACTGTGCGGGAACCAGCTGCTGGGTTAATAGTTGCAGTGTGGCTCTCGCAACCGCATCAAGCGGCATGTGCACCGTAGTCAGTGATACCGGCAGCATATCCAGTGGCAAAATATTATCCATACCCACCAACGAGATATCATCTGGAACGCGAATACCACGCTGTGCCAGCGCATCCACCACGCCCACCGCCTGATTGTCCGCCGCGCAAAAAATCGCAGTCACACCAAGGCGGTCAGGATG
This sequence comes from Candidatus Symbiopectobacterium sp., assembly GCF_020054415.1. NCBI lineage: Bacteria > Pseudomonadati > Pseudomonadota > Gammaproteobacteria > Enterobacterales > Enterobacteriaceae > Symbiopectobacterium > Candidatus Symbiopectobacterium sp. The sequence continues at coordinate 4,765 of NZ_JAHWCO010000222.1, forward strand.
TGCGGAAAGCCAGCGCAGCATGGCGTCACGCGCGGTGAGGGGGTGGAAATCAGGCAAAGCCAGAATCAGTGACTCATCGACAGCAATTCCTGCCTCCAGCAAGGCATCACGGTAGCCGCGTTCCCGCTGCTTAATAGTGATGCAAGACGACCAGGTTAAATGCAGAATTCGCCGATGTCCGTGTTCTATCAGATGACGAACGGCACAGGCTGCGGCGGCATAGTTAGCGGGAGTAACGCGGTTTAAACGCATGGAAGGATCTTCACCGTTGATCAGCACGGCAGGTATTCCACTTTTCACCACCGCCTGCAACAAGGGGATACTCTCGTCATTGACGATCACAATGCCACTCTGCCGCATACCTTGCAGCGATGCACTCATTTGCTCTTCCGTCATGGCGTCATGCTCCGAGGGAAATGGACGCAGTCGGATATTACGCTGTACGCACAATGTGTTGAGCGCATTGATCAATGACAGGGAAACCAGATTGTAATCACTTTCCAGCATCAGGTTGCGCGGCGCGGCCAACAGAACATGGCGCAAGGGATCCAAAGCTTCGGCCACCGGTTTCGCCAATTTATGCAGCGGATAGCCCTGTTCAGCGGCAATCGCCAGTATCTGCTGTTTGACTTTAGCACTGATCGGCGCAGTACCATTTAATACACGAGAAACCGTACTGATAGAGACGCCTGCACACTCCGCGATATCCTTTAATGTTGCCATTGTTCCTTCATCCCTGTGTTTGCAAGGCTCACGATAGACGGTTTTAGCAAGAAATCACTCAATGCATCAGCCCCCTTTCCTATCGCTTATATCTACACTGTCGAGGGTTAACGCAATAACAACCATAAGAACATTTACACGCAGACAAGGGCCAGAGCCGCCATGTCACATTCTCTTACGTCTTTCTGCTGGCGCTTGAAATGCTATATTATAACATAATAACAAATTTCTCTCTGTATGGCACTCGCGAGTGAGCTTCTATTCTCTTTCCGTCTGGGCGCGTATCAGCATTGCGCTGGCGCTGTTAGCGTTGTTATGGGCGCTGGTCGCTTGGGCGGTATCGCTACCATGATCGCACTGCACAACCTCACATTCGGCTACACCGCATCTTCACCGCTTGGCACGCTGAGCGGCAGCTTCAGCGCGGGTTCACTGACGGCCATTGTCGGTGAAAACGGCAGTGGAAAATCGACGCTGTTAAAAACCCTTGCAGGACTAATTCCTCCCTTGGCGGGCTCGTTGACGCACGATGGTAACGCCGTACCGCGCATTGGCTATTTGCCACAGCTGTCGGAGTTCGATCGCCAGTTTCCTTTGAGCGTCATGGAGTTGGTGTTGATGGGCAGCCTGCCGCAACGCGGCCTGTTCGGTGGCCTCAACAGTCTCTGGCGGCGTAACGCATATGCCGCATTGGAAGCAGTTGCGATGTCCGCGTTCGCCACCCGTCCTATCAGGCATTTATCGGGAGGCCAGCTACAGCGCGTCCTGTTTGCCCGCTTGCTGTTGATGGACGCACCGGTGCTGCTGCTCGATGAACCGTTTACTGGTGTTGATGCCGAAACAACACAGGCTCTGCTGGCCTTAATCCACCAACGTCATGAGCAAGGATGCTCCGTTCTGGCGGTGCTGCACGATCATGACATTGTCGACCGCCATTTTCCGCTGGTGCTACAGCTCAGCGCCGCAGGCCATCGCTGGGGCGCAACCCACGATATATTCACCTCGGCACACCCCGCGCACCACGGCACGCAGGCGCGGATCAGGGCGGTAGTATGATGACAACAAATCTCCTTTCACCGCTGGTGGAGTTCGGGTTTATGCGGCGCGCACTGGTGGGATGTATCGCGCTCACGCTCAGTGCCACGCCGCTGGGTTGCTTTTTGTTGCTACGCCGCATGAGTTTGATCGGCGATGCGCTATCGCACGCGGTGCTGCCCGGCGTCGCCATTGGGTATCTGCTCTCCGGCATGTCGCTGTTGGCAATGGGTACCGGCGGGTTTATCGCCGGGCTGATCGTGGCGCTGCTTTCCGGTTTTGTTAGTCGTAACACTGCGTTAAAAGAGGACGCCAGCTTCGCCGGGCTCTATCTGGGTTCGCTAGCGCTCGGTGTGACGTTAGTGTCACTGCGCGGCTCCAGCGTTGATCTGCTACACGTGCTGTTTGGATCAATTTTGGCGGTCGATCACGGTGCGTTGATCGATATCGGCCTGATCTGTTCGGTCTCGATACTGCTGTTTGCATGTCTCTATCGTGCGCTAGTGATCGAATCATTTGATACCACCTTTATGCAGCTCGCCTCACCGCGAGGACGTACGCTGATCCACGCGTTATTTCTCGCACTGGTGGTGCTCAATTTGGTGGCAGGGTTTCAACTGCTGGGCACGCTGATGACGGTCGGCATGATGATGCTACCCGCGACCTGCGCCCGTTTCTGGACAGCTCGCTTGCCCGTCATGCTGGCGGTCTCAGTGCTGGTAGGCATTGCTTCCAGCTTTATCGGCCTGCTGTGGTCCTACTATGCCTCACTGCCCGCCGGACCTGCCATCATCCTGACCTCCACGCTGTTTTTCGCGTTCTCGGTCGCCTTCGGCGCTGAGGGAGGCATGCTTCGCCTGCGCAGCTAATATCATCCACATGTCATCAATGAGGACATCATGAAACATCCTGTTATCGCACTGGCACTTTCCAGCCTGTTATTCAGCACGTTTGCGATGGCGAAGCCGTTGCAGGTTGTCGCTAGCTTTTCCGTTTTAGGCGATATGGTCAGCCACATTGGCAGCGATCGCATCGTCGTCACCGATTTGGTCAAGCCCAACGGCGATCCCCATGAATTCGAACCCTCGCCGCAAGACAGCAAAACGCTCGCGAGCGCGGATCTGGTTGTTGTTAACGGACTAGGCCTAGAGGGTTGGTTAACGCGTCTGGTATCCGCTTCCGGTTATCAAGGAAAAGTGGTGACCGCCTCGCAGGGCATCCACACATTGGCAATGGAAGAAGAGGGTAAAACCCAGACCGATCCGCACGCCTGGAACAGCGCAGCGAATGGGATTATCTACGCGCAGAATATCATCGATGCGCTAGCCAGCGCGGCACCGCAGGATGCTGACTATTTTCGTCAGCAGGGAAAAGCCTATATTCAGCAACTTCAGGCGCTGGATAATTATGCCAAGAAAACCTTCTCTGCCATTGCGCCAGAAAAACGCAAAGTACTTACCAGCCACAATGCGTTTGGCTATTTCAGCCAGTCCTATGGCGTAACCTTCCTAGCACCGCTGGGTTATTCAACGGAAACGGAGGCCAGCAGCAAACAGGTTGCTGAGCTTATTCGCCAGATCAAACAAGAGAAGGTCGTCAGCTACTTTATCGAGAACCAGACGGATCCTCGTTTGGTGAAACAGATAGCCAGCGCCAGCGGCGCACAACCGGGCGGTGAACTCTACCCGGAAGCATTAACTGACAGCAATGGCCCGGCCGCCAGCTACACCGCTGCGTTCAAACACAATGTGGACACCCTTGCCGCCAGCATGAAGTAAACGGGGCATCTGGCGCACGGGTTATTTCGCCCCGTGCGCCAGATATTTCTGCATCTCCGCGTCCGGCACCATGCCACCGCCCGTCGCCCACACCATATGCGTTGCCTGTTGCATCGCCGAAGCAGACAACGACAAACGCGACAGGTATTCCGCGTTGCCTGCCACGCGCCACGGCCCGGCCATTCCAGCCAACGCCGAGGGCTCCAGACAGAGTGCTTCGGTTTGCGCCAGCATCGCCAGCAAGCGATACATTTCGTCATCGCTCAGCGTGTAATAACCGTCAATCAACCGCACCATGGCACGTCCAACAAAACCGGATGGACGTCCCACCGCCAATCCATCGGCCGCCGTCAGGTTATCGATGCCCAAATCCTGCACCGCAATCCCGTCGTGCAAGCCGGTGTACACGCCCAGCAGCATACAGGGCGAGTGCGTTGGCTCAGCAAAAATACAGTGCACGTGATCGCCAAACGCCAATTTCAGACCGAACGCCACCCCGCCCGGCCCACCGCCCACGCCGCACGGCAGGTAGACAAACAGGGGGTGTTCAGCGTCTACCACCATGCCACGCTCAGCAAACTGTGCTTTGAGCCGACCGCCGGCAACCGCATAGCCAAGAAACAGCGAGCGAGAATTCTCGTCATCAATAAAAAAGCAGTAGGGGTCGTCCTGTGTGGCTTTGCGTCCTTGTTCAACGGCGACGCCGTAATCCTGTTGATATTCCACGACGTGAGCGCAGTGTGCGCGCAATCTGTCCTTTTTCCATTGGCGCGCATCCGCCGACATGTGTACCGAAACCTTGAAGCCCAGGGTCGCCCCCATAATTCTGATCGACATACCGAGATTGCCGGTCGACCCCACGGCAATACGGTATTGGCTAAAGAAGTGCCGCGCATCTTCGTTCGCCAGTTGACGATAATCATCCGTGACGGTAATCAATCCCGCCTGTAATGCCAATTGTTCCGCGTGTACCAGCACTTCATAGATACCGCCGCGCGCCTTTATCGAGCCGGAAATCGGCAAGTGGCTATCTTTTTTCAGCCACAGTTTTCCAGGCAATGCCCTGCCTTATCGTGCATCCAGCGCGGCTTGCATCGCGGCGATGTCAACCATATCGGACTCAATAATGCCTTCACTCGCCGCCAACGCGGGAAAAACCTGGCGGAGATAGGGAGCAAAACGGCGTAAGTGCGCATCCGCCGCCTGCACATCCGCGAGCCCAAGCCCGACGTAGGACAATCCCTCGGCAAGCGTGGTGCTCTCCGGGTTAAACCAGGTCACGTCACGCAGCGCAACCAGGCATGCCATGAGCGGATCGCGCTCAATCAGCGTTTTGATGTGAATATCAACCATTGTTTCCCTGTCTCCCTTTCGCCCAATGCTTCGCCAACCATACGCCGAATCCCAACTGTGATCACCTGCATCAGCATCCCCCCCAAGAGGCCAAAAAACGTACCGACGCGCAATGTCGATACGGATATCTGTATAAAAAACCTAACACTTCAAGTAAGTTATATTAATTAAAAAATTACCCTGATTGATAATCGGCATTTATAATTATCATTCTCAGCAACGTCGATAGCATGGCAGGGTACAGAGACGGTATTCAGTGGCTTATAACAACCACCCACTGCGTTATCTTGCAACCGGTTCAACACATACAGGTTAAACATTGCGTCATGCGGCAAACTGAAACACCTTTTCTCAAGCCACGGTAGACATGGCCGATAACTTCACCAGATTGGCAAGGATGCGATACCTGAATCCACATGCCGAGTTATGTTCATTACCACTGATTGGATAATAACGATGCTATCCTCCAACAATGCCGGATTATGGTTCAGATTAATCATTTTCATGCTGCTCAGCGCGGTATTGGCGCTGTTCATTGGTCAATCCTTTATTGCGCAGTCAGAACAAAAGCGCTTGGTGAGCTACGCGCAAGAGGTGTTAGCGCAAGGGGTCGCCATCGCGCAAGAAAGTCGTGAAACCATGCAGCGCATACTGTTATTGGGCAATGTCCCATGCTCCGATGCCGACCTGCGCGAACTACGCCTGCTGTCCTTTTACGCGCTTAATCTGCGCGACGTGGGACGCATCGAAAACGATCATCTGATCTGCTCTGCGGGGTGGGGAAGACTGAATCCCCCTATCCCGCTGTTTCCGCCCGATCTGACGACATCGACGGGCACACAGCTGTGGACCGCCATGGAAAGGCTGGTTGACCCCAGGATCACCGCCGATATCGCCAGCAACGGAGGCGTAGCGACGATCACCGCTTCTGCTGCTTTTCGCCGCTATTCACAACCTCCACAGGGATACAGCGCCACCTTAATCAATAAGAATCTCGACCACCCCTACCAAACCTTCGGTTCCCTGACACTTCCTCATAAAGAAGACTTAAGCAGATTAAAAAACGGCTGGCTCACCCTGGGTACACGCCATTTTTTCACCTGCTCAAACAGCTTTGATATCTGTGTGCTGGCGCAGTTTGAGGACGCGGGAGTGATATATCGCCCATGGTATGTGATAGCGGGCATCATTCTGATGGGGGCAGCATTAGGCGGCAGCTTCACGCTGTGTTACTCGCTTTACCGTGAAAAGCGGCGCTCCCTGCCCTGCCAACTGGAACGGGCCCTGAAGAACGATCAACTGCGCGCCCACTACCAGCCATTGGTCAGCCTTACCACGCGCTCGCTGATTGGCGTTGAAGCCTTGGTGCGCTGGCGCAACGGCGCGGGTGAGGAAATTTCGCCAGAGGTGTTTGTGCGCATCGCCGAAGAAAACGGCATGATCGATGAGCTAACCCGAGCCATCACCCGCTGTGCAATTCGGGACATGCGACCTTATCTGACGCAGCCATCGTCTTTTACGCTCAGCATCAACCTTGCGGTAAGTGACATCATCTCTCCCGACTACCACCGCTTTTTGCAGCGTGAGTGCGAGCGCAACGGTGTGATGCGCGAGCGTGTTATTTTAGAACTGACAGAACGCTCTACCGCATCACCGCAGGTACTGGAGGTTGCACTGCAATCGTTGCAGCAGCAAGGGCATAAAATCGCGCTGGATGATTTCGGCACCGGCTATTCAAACCTGGATTACCTGAGCCGTTTCTCATTCAATCTGGTGAAGATAGATAAGATTTTTGTCGGCGCGATCGGCACAGATTCCGTCAATGCCGCCTTCACCGATGTGCTGTTCTCTTTGGTACAAAAACTGGATGCCAGCATCGTGGTGGAAGGGGTGGAAACGCAGGAACAGGCCGCTTATGTGGCGCGACACTGCCCGAATGCAATTGTGCAAGGGTGGTATTTTGGCCGACCGGCGAGCATTGATCAGTTTGTCGAACCTGAGCATTATCGCTGCCCGCCCATTGAATCATAACCTGAGCCGCGTGATGCAAAGCGGCACAAGACGTTACACCAAATGCAGTTGCACCGGCTGCGCGTGCAGCAGTTGCTGCGTCTCCGGTGCCAGCGCGCTGTCGGTAACGATGTCAGTCAGTGCCGTGAGCGGCGTAACGCAAAACAACGAATAGGCGCCGTACTTGCTGCTGTCGGCCAGCAGCACACGGCGGCTGGAATTCATGCCCAGATCCTGTTTCACCCCGGCTTTCTCTTCGGTTGGCGTTGTGATGCCTTTTTCCATACTCCATGAGTTGCAACTGATAAAGGCAATATCCGGGTAAATGCTGCGCAACAGGCGGCGACCATGCCCGCCAATGCAAGACTGGCTGCTGTCATCAATGCGGCCACCGATAATGGTCACTTCGATCTGTTTAACTTCTGACAAGAACAGCGCAATCTGCAAATCTGCCGTAATCACACGCAGCGGCAGGTGCGTCAGGTTACGCGCCAGTTCGAGCATGGTGGTGCCCGCATCCAGCACCACGGCATCGTCCGGTTGCACCAGTGACGCCGCGTAGCGGGCAATCGCCTGCTTTTCTGCCAGATTGCGATGCAGCTTCTCATTGGTGGTCGGCTGCGAGGGAATAAAACGGTTGAGCGTGACGCCGCCATGGCTGCGGCTGATCACGCCCTGTTCATCAAGCTTGATGAGATCGCGGCGGATCGTCGCCGGTGAGGCGTCGATCACGGCAACCAATTCGTCTACCGTCACCAGATTATGGCTTTTCAAATAATCCATAATCTGATCGAGACGGCTCTGCCCTTTTACTCTATCTCCGCTAACGCGGAAAGCATCACTCACTGTTTGCCCCACAACGATGTCCATGATTTGAATCCCCTCCCCTGTCAGGCAAGCTGCATGGCGAGTTGAATCGAGATAGCAATGCTCTCAGACTTCGCTTTACCTGTCCAGGCGATATCAAATGCCGTACCGTGATCGGCAGAGGTGCGAATAAACGGCAAGCCTGCGGTTAAATTCACCCCATCATAAAAGCCCAACAGCTTAAGCGGAATATGGCCTTGATCGTGATACATCGCCACCACCATGTCATATTGCCCTTCACAGGCTTGCAGATAGACGGTATCCGGCGCACAAGGACCGTAGACATCTAATCCTTTTGCCTTCATCGCTTCAACGGAAGGGCTGACAATGGTGATTTCTTCATCGCCGAACAAGCAGTTCTCGCCTGCATGCGGGTTAACCCCAGCGACAGCGATACGCTGTTTGGTATAGCCCACACGTTTCAGGAAGGTATCCGCCATACCGGTTACGGTTTCTACACGGTCGCGGTTTAGGGTATCCAGGAATTTGCGCAATGCAATGTGCGTTGTCACATGAATGACTTTTAGTTTTTCGGTATACAGCACCATGGCGTAATCCCGGCTGTTGGTCAGCTTCGCCAGCAGTTCGGTATGCCCAGGGTAGATGTGACCCGCAGAGTGCATTGCTTCCTTGTTCAACGGCGCCGTCGCAATCGCCTGAACCTCCCCTGCCATCGCCAAAGCTGTGACCTTTTTAATGCAGCGGTAGGCCAGATCCCCTGCCTGGACCTGCACCACGCACGGGATGAGCGTTTGTGGGTCGGCCAGCGGCTCATCAATGATATTAATAATGCAGGGGGAAAAGCGCACCTGAGCCGGTTCATCAATCACATTCAGCTCAACCTGCGGCACAATGTTCAGCGCGAGGATACGACGCAGCGTTTGTACGCAACCCACTACCACGGCAGATGCGCCAGACAATTCCCCTTCTGCCAGAGATTTAATAATAACCTCTGGACCGATACCCGCCGGGTCACCCATGGTTATTGCAATAATTTTACTCACTCCTCAATAAAGCGTAAAACGTGATGCAAGGTGGCTTCATCACCGAAGCCGCCTGCTTTAGTCATGACAGGGATATCGCCGACGATGCTGTCGATGAAGCGTCCCCAAGGTACACAGGACGCAAGCTGTCCTTTGATATGAAACCAGGTAGCACCGAGCGCAGCTGCCACGGCAATCGCCACGTCGCCACCGGAGAGATAGAGCCCTGCCGGACGGCACAACGTCACCGTGCAACGGGCCATTTCTCCCAGAAAATCACTGATCCGTTCGCACAATTGCCGGCGACTGAGGCCGTGCTGTTGGCATAGCTGCGCAATTTCGTGGCGCTGTTGCTCATCACGGCAGGTACGAATCAGACAATGTCTGCCCGCCAGCAGCGCGGCTACAGCGGCGCGCGCGGTGTCTTGCGCCAATGAAGTTCCCGCTGGCGTAAGCAAAGGACGAATATCCACATCAAGCAGCGTCACCTGCGACAGTGCGCTCACCGCAGCGATCTGTTTTTGCGTCATTTCCCTCATCGAACCCACCACCGCCAGCAACGCGGGGCGTGGTGGCGGCGTGAAACGCAGGGCCTGAGCCAGCGCATCACTGAGGCCAGCTGCACCAACCAACAGCGGTTTAACCGGCAGCGTATGCGCAGCCGCTACGATCAGAGCCAAAGTCTGTGGCGTCTCAGCGTCAATAATCACGCCTTTGATACCGGCCTCGCGCAAATGCAGCAGCTTCGCGGCGAGAGCAAAATGATTATTTTCACTCACACTTAATGTGGCCGTGGTCAATGCACTTTGCTCAGCGATACGTTCGGCAATCTCTGCACTGCGTACCGGCGTTTTCGGATCGCTGGCAAATTCGGTTTCGGTCAGCAATGTCCCATTGACCCACACTTTCCCCTCACGCGTGATGCGCCCAAGCGCAGGAACAGCGGGGGCAATCAACGCCATTTCAACGCCGCTGGCCGTCAAGGCCGCCGCGATCTCTGCGCCAAGGTTGCCACGCAGCGTAGAGTCAATCTTCTTGAATACCCGTCCACTGCCGCCCGCTTCGCGCCAGCGGGTTACGGCGTACACCACGTGCAGCGCAGCGTCTTGTGCATCCTGCGGCCGGCTGTCGGTATTGATAACCGTCACCTCATGTAAGGTTCCCGTCGTCAATGCATCCAACTCCAGAATCACATTGACCTGTGCCTGCTGAAGCGCCAGTCCAACCCCGGCATCGTTAGCGCCGGTGAAATCATCCGCGACGACCAACACCTAGTGAGCTGTAAATTCCAGGCCGACATCTTGCCGCTGTGGCATACCCACCCCTTATTTATCGATAACGGCATAACGACGATGGTGTGTCGATTACCTGATAATGATTACATTGAAACACATTTGATTATACATGATCAACATAAAATTATTTAAAAGCAATATAGCCTATAAATTACGCCACAAAATGACGTAATTACGTCATTACAAGATCTTTAAGCACGTATTGATTGATAAAAATCACTTTCACTGCGTGAACACTGTAAAGGAGCGCCATGAACATCAATAGCACTATCATCAGCGGCAGCTAGGCCATTAACGATATCCGCTACCGGCTAACCTCACGCCAGCACGTTCTATTAGTGACTGATCACAATATCGTGCAGCAGTTCGGCGTACAGGCCCTGCTTAACAAGGTCAAAGCGTACGTGCCAGCCATCACCCTGATTGATAATGTGCCGCCGGAGCCGAGTCAGCACGATGTCGCTCATATTCTGGAAGCGTTGCACAATGCGCGCACTGAGCTAGTGATTGGCGTAGGCGGCGGCAGAGTATTGGACGTGGCCAAGCTGCTGTCCCTGCTGTGTGTCGGCGATGACGCAGTCTCTCTTGACACCTTGCTGTCTGGTGAAAAACCGACGCACCGCACCGCTTCCTTATTGATCCCGAAGACAGCGGGCACTGGCTCCGAAGCCGCGCCAAACGCCATTCTGGCGATCCCAGAGAAAGCCACCAAGGTGGGTATCATCACACCGTTAATGCCGCCGGACTATGTCGCCCTGGTGCCGGAACTGACCACCAGCATGCCGTCCCACATTGCGGCTTCCACCGGTATCGATGCACTGCGCCACATGATCGAATGCTTCACCGCGACCATCTCCAACCCAGTGGGCGATAACTACGCACTGATCGGTTTGAAAAAGCTGTTTGCCAATATCGAACTGTCCATCCGTGAACCCGAGAATCTGGAAGCGCGACTGAACATGCTGTGGGCTTCCTACTACGGCTGTGCCGCGATTGCCCACGCGGGCACATATCTGGTGCACGCCATGTCTTACCCGCTCTGCGGCAAGTATCACATTCCCCACGGCGTGGCGAATGCCATTTTGCGGGCACCTTGCATGCGCTTTGTGCGCCCAGCGGCGGAAGAAAAATTCGCACAGGTCTATGACCTGCTGCCCGACGCCAACCTGTCGCTCTCCGTCGCAGAGAAATCTCACGCGCTGGTCACCTATTTCACCGATCTGGTACATCGCCTAGCGCTGCCCAGCTCACTGCAACAATTAGGTATCGAAAAAACGCATTTGCCCGATCTGGTAGAAGGGGCTTTGCAGGTTCAGCGTGTTATGAAAAACATGCCCACCACGGTGAAGGCGGACGACGTGCGCGATATTTATCTGACGCTGTTCTGATTCACAGACTTGGTGTTCTTTTTTTGATTACGCAGTAACGAGGAAAAACAATGAGCAAACGTATTACCGGCGTGTTGACCGCAATCGTCACGCCCTTTGACGGTCAGGGTGAATTCTTCGTACTACACACCGATGAAAAAGTCGCGGTGACCGAAACCTGCGTGGATGAAGTGGCAGGTAAGGTGCCGGTGGTAGGCCATATAGGTGAAATCTCTACGCGTGAAACCATCAAGCTCGGCAAGCGTATCGCCGCGCTAGGTGTCGATGCTGTTTCGGTTATTACTCCCTATTTTATTCCGCTGAAACAAGAAGAACTGATCGCCCACTACTGTGCGGTGGCGGATGCGTTAACGGTTCCGGTGTTCCTATACAACATTCCTGCACGTACCGGTAATACGCTTACGCCGGAAACCGTGCGCATTCTCGCCGATCATCCCAACATCATCGGCATCAAGGACAGTGCAGGCAGCTATGAAAGCCTGAATGGCTTCCTGCAAGCCGCTAAAGATATCCCAAACTTTGACGTGCTCAACGGGCCGGACTCATTGATTCATCAGGGCTTCGTCGAAGGCTGATCCGCGTGTATTTCCGGGCTGGCTAACGTGGCGCCGGAACCGATCATCCAAATCTGGCACCGTTTCCACGCCGGTGATATCGACGGTTCACGTCAGGCACAGGAACAGGTTAGCGAGCTGAGAAAAACGCTGTACGCCATTGCGTTCTCACCTGCTGCGGTGAAGAAGGCACTGACGTTAATGGGCCATGACGTTGGCGTAAGTCGTTACCCCATCCAGTTCTCCGAACAGGATGAAGCGGCTATCCGTCGTATCGTCAGCGCATTTGCATAACAACGTTTATTACCCTGTTTGATAACAACCACCCTGCGACAACAACGACAACGATAGGTCGAAAGATATGAACCATTTTGATCTGACAGATACCCTCATCATCATAAGGATGATAGTGTTCTATATCGCGTTCACTTCTTGGCTGACGCTGAAATTACGCAGTAAATCCAGCTCCGAATTTATGGAAGGCTCGCGCGCTGCCTGCGTTTATCGTCTGTATTTTGCTGATAACCGAGTTTATCGGCGCAAAATCCACGGTTGGTACGGCGCAGTCCGCATTTGAAAGTGGCATCGCCGCTTCCTGGTCCGCTATCGGCTTCCTGCTGTTCGACATGATCCTGGTGAAGAAGATCTACAACACCGGTAAAGTCACCATTTCCGGTGCGATCGCCGAGAAGTACGGTACTTACACCAAAAACATCATTTCGATCATCATGATCTATGCCCTGCTGCTGGTAAACGTTGGTAACTACGTCAGCGGTGCGGCGGCTATCTCCACCGCATTGAAAATATCTCTGCCAGTGGCAGCCTTGATCACGGCGATCGTCAGTACTTTCTACTTCTACTTCGGTGGGTTGAAAGGCGTGGCGTATGTCACCCTGATCCACAGCGGCGTGAAGTACATCGGTGTGATGATCATCCTGTACGTGGCCCTGAAAATGACCGGCGGTATTACCCCGATGGTTCAGCAGATGCCTGAGTTCTACTGGACCTAGGATGGCAACATCGGCGCGAGTACTATCTTCGCTTGGTTAATCGGTACGATCGGCTCGATTTTCTGTACCCAGTTCGTGATTCAGGCGATTTCCGCGACCAAAGATGCGGCATCCGCCAAACGCGCTACCTAGATTGCCTTCCTGTTCTGTATGCCGATTGCACTGGCTATCGCTGTGATCGGTGTGGCCGCGAAGTTTGTTCACCCGGAAATCAAGAGCCTTTATGCACTGCCGGTGTTCCTGCAAGACATGAATCCGTGGGTGGCTGGTCTGGTTACTACCTCGCTGGTGGCGTCCATCTTTATCAGCGTGAGTACCGTGGCACTGGCGATTGAATCTCTGATCATAAAAGACTTCTACGTACCGTACTACAACCCGACGCCGGAAAAAGAGGGCTTTGTTGAATAATAGGTAATCATGCTGTTTTTCCATGCCAGTTTTGGTTGAAAATGCTTCTCATCTCAGGTGTACACTTTTCTCATGAGGCCTAACTGCATGATTTTACGTTGCGAGGATCCGTCGTTTCACTGGGCTGCCAGCATAAAATCTATTTATTCAACAAAGCCGGTTTCTCCTACAAAAAACCGGCGGACGTACCCCATAAATTCAGTGAAGAAAATCAGAAGCAGTTCATTGAATATTATGAGAATTTAAAGAAAACAGCCGGCAATGATCCGATTCTGTTTATCGATGCGGTTCATCCGACACAAGCCACAAAGCTCAGTTATGGATGGATACGAAAAGGGCATAAAAAGTCAGTTAAAACAACGGGAAGTCGAACCCGTCTGAATATACTGGGTGCGCTGAATCTGAGC
>NZ_JAHWCO010000714.1:0-2033 GCF_020054415.1 Candidatus Symbiopectobacterium sp.
CTTCCATAAAACCATTTTGCAGGATTTTTATCAGGTTACGTTCCGCAAGAAGTTATATGGAGACCTGGAAAGCCTGCAGGTAGATCTGGACAACTGGTTGTGGCATTACAATAATGAGCGAACTCATCAGGGAAAAATGTGCTGCTGGCGTACGCCGATGGCCACTTTACTCGATGGAAAACGGATCTGGGCAGAAAAGAATCTGAACCAGATGTAATCTGACAGACATCTGTATAAATAATCGGTAACTGTCAGATCAGGTCTGAGCTAGTACATATTATTTGTTAGGAAGTATGTATGAAACGCTGTTTTTTCTACAAGGCAGTTCATATCGTACTTGTAACTTTCGTATCACGTTGTAGACTTTAACGCGTTGGAGTTGCTCTTTGCATAATGCCAGTTGGCTGGCATTATGTTATAAATTAAGAGCAGTGGCTTCAGTCAAGGATTTAACCAAAGGCCTATTGGCATTAATGCTGATTGCCGGTTTGGATGATAATGAGGCGTAAAATGAAAAAAACAGCTATCGCAATTGCAGTGGCACTGGCTGGCTTTGCTACAGTAGCACAAGCAGCCCCCAAAGAAGAAACCTGGTACGTTGGCGGTAAACTGGGTGTTTCCCAGTTCCATGACACCGGTTTCTACGGTAATGGTTTCGAAGGTATTAACAATAACCCAATCAAGAGCAAACTGGGCGCAGGCGCATTCGTCGGCTATCAGGCAAACCAATATCTGGGCTTTGAATTAGGTTATGACTGGCTGGGCCGTTTGAAATATTCAGGTTCTCAGAACAGTGCAACTGACAGTGCCGCTTTCAAAGCTCAGGGCGTTCAGTTGGCAGCGAAATTAAGCTACCCGGTAATGCAAGATCTGGACGTATACACTCGTCTGGGCGGCATGGTATGGCGTGTTGACGCTAACGGCAAAAATGGCACTACTCAGTTGAGCGACAGCGACACTGGCGTGTCCCCACTGGCTGCTGTCGGTATCGAATATGCTTTCGACCGTGACTGGGCTGCTCGCGTTGACTACCAGTGGACCAACAACATTGGCGATGCTGGCACCGTTGGTGCACGTCCGGATAACCTGCTGATGAGCTTTGGCGTTTCCTACCGTATCGGTCAGGGAGATGCTCCGGCACCGGTTGCAGCACCAGCACCAGTTGTAGAAACCAAGCGTTTCACACTGCGTTCTGACGTTCTGTTCAACTTCGCTAAAGACACACTGAAACCAGAAGGTCGTCAATCTCTGGACCAACTGTACAGCCAACTGAGCAATCTGGATCCTAAAGACGGTTCTGTTGTTGCTCTGGGCTTCACCGACCGCATCGGTTCCGTAGAAGCTAACCAGGCGCTGTCTGAACGTCGTGCTCAGAACGTCGTGTCTTACTTGGTATCCAAGGGTATCCCGGCTAACAAGATCTCTGCGCGTGGCATGGGTAAATCCAACCCGGTTACCGGTTCTACCTGCGATAACACGAAACCGCGTGCAGCGTTGATCGACTGCCTGGCACCGGATCGTCGCGTTGAGATCGAAGTTAAAGGCATCAAAGACGTCGTTTCTCAGCCTCAGGCTTAAGTTATTCGTTTCTGAATAACCCTATACTGATAAAAAACCTCGCGATTGCGGGTCGTGTATTCAATATGTTGATTGCAGTGTGAAATGTCCGGTTTTGGATGTGGAATACAGTGGTTAAAGTTGATGTAAGATGCCCGTTTTGTGAACAGACATCTCCTGTGAAAAGACACGGTTATGGCAAAAGTGGCCATCAGCGTTACCGTCGTCAGTCATGCAAACACGGATGGCTACAGGACTTACAACGACGAACTTCCAAAGGTAGAACACATTGTTAGCAAGCTGTATACACAGCGTATTGAGCGTGAACATCTGACACTGCGTAACCGATTGCAACGGCTCAATCGCAAGACGCTCGGATATTCAAAATCATCCGAAATGCACGATATGATCATCGGTACTTACATCGAACGCGAGTACTACGTTTGATGCTACATCAACTCATTGAATACACGACC
>NZ_JAHWCO010000614.1:0-4175 GCF_020054415.1 Candidatus Symbiopectobacterium sp.
CGCGCTGCTTGAGGGCCTTGTTATAAGAGGGCCAGTTGGTGATTTTAAAATTTTGTTTTGCCATGGATACCTGATTTTGAAACAACTATGGTGATCTGCTCCGATGATTACCCAAAAGTTCTATTTATTCAACAAAGCCCAACGGCCAAACCAAAGAGGGCGTGAGCTGCGATGCGGGCACGGGGCCCCTGGCTGCTCAGCGAACAGGTAAAGAATCAATATGCGGTTTTTACGGCGAATCCGCACTACTGGGGGAGCGCGCCAGACTTGCAGCGCGTGGTCTGGCGTGTGATTCCTGACAGGCAAAGCATGTTGATGGCGTTCGAAAAGGGCGATATTCAGCTGATTTTTGGTGCTGATGGCGACATGCTGGACGGTGATAATTTTGCTGCACTGCAAGCGGCAGGACGCTTTAAAACGCTGCTCAGCGCGCCTATCGCTTCGCGCGCTTTGGTGTTGAACAGCAGTCGCCCTGCGTTATCTGACAGGCAGGTTCGCATCGCGTTGCAATATGCGGTGGACAAACAGGCGATCGCGCAAGGGGTGATGTCTGGCAGTGAAAGCGTGGCTGACACGCTGCTGGCACGCACGGTGCCCTACGCCAACATTGCCGATTTGCTGATGTATACCTTTGACAGCGCACGGGCAGCGGCGCTGCTGGACGCCGCAGGCTGGGCGCAGACCAACGGCGCAGCGCAGCGAGAAAAGCAGGGCGTTCCGTTACGTCAGGTGTTATCCTATAACAGCAATAATGCGGGCGAACGGCAGATTGCCGAGGTAGTGCAGAGCGATTTCAGGCAGATAGGTGTCACTGTCGATCTGTTGGGTGAGGAAAAACAGGAGTATCTGGATCGGCAGAAGTCTGGCGATTTTGACATTCAGTACTCGCTTTCCTAGGGCACACCTTACGATCCGCAATCCTATGTCTCGTCGTTCCGTATTCCGTATTCCGGCGCACGCGGATTATCAGGGGCAAAAAGGGCTACCGAATAAAGCGGAGATCGATACTGCCATTGGTGCTGTGCTGATAGAGCACGATGATGTGAAACGTCAGGCGCTGTATCGCCAGATATTTTTAACGCTGGCGCAGGAGGGGGTGTATATCCCGCTGACCTACTCGCGCACCAAAGCGGTGTTTAGTCCGGCGTTACAGGGGGGTGTCCTTTAATCCTTCGCAGTACGAGATCCCCTTTGAAAAGATGTACTTTCAATAGGTCAGGGCGAGCTTAATGGGGCGTTATGTGTTGCATCGGCTGCTGTTGATGGTGCCGCTGATGCTCCTGATTACCGTTGTCACGTTTTTGCTTATCCAATTATCGCCTTCCGATCCGGCGGAGGTGGCCTTAAGCGTCAATATGATCGTTCCGACGCCGGAAGCTATTGCTGCGCTACGTCTGGAACTGGGGTTGGATGCGTCCTTGTTGCAGCAGTATCTGCGCTGGCGATGATTGTGACGTTATCGCTGGTGATTGCTGCGCTGTGTGTGGTGAGTGCTGGGCGTTGGCCAGACAAACTGCTGCGCACGGGGCTGTTTTTTCTGACGGCGATGCCGAATTATTGGGTGGGGCTACTGTTGCTTTGGCTGCTGGCGGTGAAATGGCAGTGGCTGCCGGTGGGGGGCATTGATGCACCGGGGGCGGTTATCCTGCCTGCCTTAACGCTGGCATTGGGCTATCTGGGTACATATGTACGCCTGCTGCGTGCCAATATGTTGGCACACTTACATCAACCCTATGTTGATTATGCGTGTGCGCGCGGTTTGAGTTCAGGCCATATTCTGTGGCGCTATGTTCTGGTCAATGCTCTGTATTCGCCGTTGGTCGCGCTTGGCATGAGTATCCCAAAGCTGTTTGCTGGTACGCTGATTATTGAGAACATCTTTTCCTGGCCGGTGTTAGGGCGTCTGTGCGTTTCGGCGATTTTTCAGCGTGATTACCCGATCATTCAAGCCTATGTGTTGTTAATGGCGTTGCTGTTTGTGGCGGGTAATTTTCTCATCGATATCCTGCTGATGTGGCTCGATCCCCGTTTACGTCGCGGGGTAGCGCTATGATTCGCCGCCTGTGGAGCGGTATCGCGCGCGATCCACTGGCGTTGCTCAGTCTGGTTTTTCTATTGGCAGTTATGGCTGCGGGCCTGTTGGCTCCTTGGCTGGCATCCCACGATCCACTGCTGGTTTCCTGGCGCGATAAATATCACGGCATCAGTCTGAATTACCCGTTGGGGGCCGATCACCTCGGAAGCTGCATCTTGTCACGCTTGCTGTTTGGTATCAGAAATACTCTGTTTGTCGCTCTGTTGGCGATGGCCGTCACCATGCTGACGGGCACTGTGCTCGGCATGCTGGCGGGTTACCTGCGCGGGCGGGTTGACGCTGCACTTATGCGTTTGTGCGATCAGATGCTCTCTTTTCCCGGTGAGGTGATGATCTTTGCGCTGGTCGGCATTTTGGGGACAGGGCTGCAAAATACCCTGTTGGCTGTGGTGCTGGTGAAGTGGGCGTGGTACGTGGTATGCCCGCATGGTGCGCGGTATTGTACTTCAGTACAGCGACAAACACTATACCCACTATGCTCGCCTGCTGGGGGCTTCTCCCGGCTATTTGATACGGCGCCACCTGCTACCCGTGACGGCGGCGGAACTTATCGTGCTGGCAACAACGGACAGCGGTGCGGTTATCCTGCTGCTTTCGGCGCTTTCCTTTCTTGGGCTGGGCGTGCAGCCCCCTACCCCGGAGTGGGGGGCGATGCTGGGGGAAGCGAAAAAACGTGATGATGGTGCATCCGGAACAGATGTTGCCTGCCGGGATCGCTATCGTGCTGGTGGTTGCTGCCTGCCAGTACCTCGGCGATGGCTTACGCGATGCGCTAGATGTTACCAGCGGGGATGAAGGCCGCTCGGTGTCTCTTGGTGCGTGAAATAGCTGAAATAGTCCCCTACACCGCACGCTCGATATCTGCCAGCGCTTTTTTCGGTTAAATCAGCGGAACACGCACTTCAAAGCGAGTAAAGGTATCGGCTTCGCTCTCAACGGTAATGCCGTAGCGGTTGCCGTAGCACGCCTTGATGCGGCGGTCGACCAGATTCATGCCTAAACCATCGCCCGCTGTCGGAGGCTGATAGGTGCCTGCATTATCCTCGACCGTCAGTTCCAGCGTGTTGGCGCGGTAGCGGCCGCTGATGTGGACATGACCGCTCTCAATCATCTGCGAAATACCGTGTTTGATAGCGTTTTCCACGATGGGTTGCAACGAGAACGCTGGCAAACGCGCATCCATCAGTTCTTCCGGCAGCGTAATTTCTACCGTCATGTGGTCAGCGAAACGCGCCTTCTCAATTTCCAGATAGGCGTTGACGTGTTCCATCTCATCGCGCAGCGACACTTCATCGTTGCTGCGTTTCAGGTTTTTGCGAAAGAAGGTAGAAAGGGATAGCACCAGTTTTCGTGCATGATCTGGGTTGCGCCGTATGACGGCGGACAAGGTGTTGAGCGCGTTAAACAGGAAGTGCGGGTTGACCTGTGCGTGCAACAGCTTGATTTCCGACTGCGCCAGCAGCTGTTTTTGCTGCTCGAAACGCCCGGCCAGAATCTGTGCGGAAAGCAAGTGCGCAATACCTTCTCCCAGTGTGCGATTGATGCTGGAAAAAAGCTTGTTCTTGGGCTCATACAGTTTGATGGTGCCGATCACACGCTGCTCTTCACCGCGCAGCGGTATCACCAGCGTCGAGCCAAGTTTGCAGTGGGCTGAGATAGAGCAGGTATAGGGCACTTCATTACCGTCAGCGTACACCACCTGATTATTGTCGATGGCACGGTGAGTATGCAGCGAGGTAATCGGTGAGCACACCTTGTGGTGATCGTCACCCAGACCGATAAACGCCAGTAGCTTGTCGCGATCGATAATGGCAGCGGCACCGACACCCAGCTCCTCGTAGAGAATGCGCGCTACGCGCATGCTGTTTTGCTGATCGAACCCTTGGCGTAACGCACCTTCCGCGTGCGCGGCAATTTGCAGTGCCTTGGCAGAAAATGCCGGGTCGTGTATTCAATATGTTGATTGCAGTGTGAAATGTCCGGTTTTGGATGTGGAATACAGTGGCTAAAGTTGATGTAAGATGCCCGTTTTGTGAACAGACATCTCCTGTGAAAAAACACGGTTATGGCAAAAGTGGCC